>DATNRD010000436.1:0-7707 GCA_036703665.1 Candidatus Obscuribacterales bacterium | reverse complement strand
GTGCGCACGTCAAACCCCGGGTACGACAGCTGCAGGGTCATTGTCTCTACGATTTCAGCAAATTCTTCTAGTTCCATCTGGCAAAAGTTCTTCAATAAACTCACTGCGGAAACAGCATACCGTCAAACAGCCCCTGAAAGGGATTGGGGACGGCGTTGTGTGAGGTCGCACGCGCTACGGTTCCGTAAAGGATCGTTTTGTCCTCGAACTTACCATTTTGCAGGTAGCTTACCGTAGCTGCCTGTACATAGAGCTGGTTGGAGCTCTGCCGCGTGAAGCGAACGACGCTCTCGGAATAGCCATAACGCGTCTTTCCGGTAGTGGGGTTGCGAACAAGGTTGTATGTTACAACCACCTGTTCGAGGACACCGTCTGCCAGCTGCGTAATCTCGTTTTTCACCACGCGGCTCTGCAGGAGGTTGCCTGTAACGCCCACCCCGTTGGACAGATCGCCGAGGTGCAGCGCATAAAGGTAAGGCACGCTCTGCAAAAGCATCGCCCCCTGTCCTGCCTGGGCCCCCAGCATGGACTGGAGCTGATTGAGCATTTCGGCATAACGACTCCTGTCCATGGGCGCCGAGAAGATAACGCGCGCCGGCTCCAGGTAAATGCGACCGCCGCGGTCGGACGTGAAGTTGAAGGTTACTCGTCCCTGCGTGCCGGGGCGCAGAAGCTCCCGTTCCTTGCTTGCTTCCTCAGGATCGAACTGCCAGCGGACCGGATCGAACACAGCGGCATGCACTTTCAGCGTGCCACTCCAGAAGCCCCGCCAGTCAACCGGGTACGAGCTCACGACCTTTCCCAGCAGCGCGCTGGCGCCGCTCTGAAGGCGCCTGCTTGTGTCCAGCTTCGGGGTCAGAGCCTTGAGCTGAACCGGCAACCGCGCACCGGGACCGGCAACAATCTCCTCGATGCGCCCATACAAAACCGTCGGTTTCCTGGCCGGCGGTGCCGGCGGCTGCGCAGCGCCGGCGCCGGTCGGCCGATCGGCGCCGGGTTTGATGCCGCTTGCTTGTTCGCTAGAGCTTTTTCGAACCCGGCCATCCTCCTGGCTCGAGGTCTCCTGTCCGGCGTCGCCCTGCCCGCCGCCCGGGCGGTTCCCTGCCGCGCCTCCCGAATCCGAGCCCGCAGTTATTGCCGGAGAATCGGCGGTAGGCTTCGATTCAGCTGCAGTTGCGGCGTCGTCAATCCGCCCGGCCCCGGCGGCGGTAGCCTGCGAAGGCGTCTCACCCCCGACGGCAGTGGAACGCCCCTCCGGTTCAGCAGCCAAAGCCAGGTTTCCCGCAACAGCCAGCCCAATACAAAGGGCAAGACACGAAGGCAAAAAACCTCGGCACCCAGCAAAGCTCATTGCTCGGCCACGTCAATGGTCCCCGTACCGGACACGCTCTTTTTCAAATTGCGGAACTTCCCGCGCAGGGTCATGGTACCGGCACCGCTTACGGTGGCATTGCTCAGATCGCTCTGCCCGCTGTCCACCTCTACCTTGCCGGCACCGTTTATGTTGGCGACAAATGCCTTGCTTGCCAGGCTCTTTATGCGCGCCCTGCCGTCGCCATTCACATCGATGACCGCCTTTTCCAGCCCCTTGAGCGTGTCGGCCGCAAAGTCAGCCGTACCGCTCAGGCTGGCCACAACGTTGCCTCCGGTCCAGCGATCTACGGCCACTCTCGAGGCCCCGCGGCAGGAGATGATGAGCCCGCCGCCATAGCGCTCGGGTACGGTTATCTCCAGCTGGTCAGGGCCGGTGCAGTTGCCCGGCACATCCGACCCAGGTAGAGGCTCGAGCTTGCGCCCGTTGACCGTAACCACACCATCTTTGACCTGCAGGCTGCGTACGGCTCCGTCCGCATCACGGGGAAGCTGGTAAATCCTTCCGTTAACCAGCATGTGTGCTCCGCTGGCGTCGGCCTTCAAGGACACACCTTTTTGCGTGGTGGACAAACCTGCCTGCCTGATCAGGTTGCCGGTCACATTCCAGTGGCCCGGGCAGTTGCTGGAAACGGAGATGGCATCCGTCTGCGAACTGCGCTTTATCGACACATTGGCGCTCTCTACCGACAAAACAAGCTCCGGGGCGCCAGGGTCGACCCTGGCAAAGGAAACGGTTCCACCGGAAACGGCGCGCTCCACACCGGCCGACTGAATTTCCAGCAGGGGACCGGCTGCCTGGACGGGCTGGCAGACAAGAACGGAAAGCGCTGCGTAAAGCCCTACCCAGCCGGGGCGGCCTGCACGCTCGCCCGTTGCATTTGAAAACATTTATCGTTCTCCACAGCGGACCGGGGACTTCTTCATCATAGCCTGCCGCGGATGCCGGCGCCGGGGAAAAATCCGCAAATCCGAATGCATGACCATGGGACATGGAGGCGGAATTCGGGCATAAAGGGGTGGGAACCCTGGAGAGCTTACCAATGGCTAGTCGCGACACGAAAATATCGCCCGGCGACATATGGTTGTCGCTTCCACCCGAGACGCGGCTCGTCTACCTGGAAGGTCTGGTGAACGGACTGAACCAAGGGATACGATACTGCGCCAATGAAGCTGCCTTCAGCCTGGCAACCCGCCTGGCAGACAAACTTACACCGGCCAACAAGCTGGCAGTGGACTCGCTAATCCAGCAGATGCGCACGTGGGCCAAATCGGGCGTCACTGTCTTTCGCTATTCCCGTCCCCTGGAGGATTACGCCAGGTCGCTGACAGAGTTCTACAAGACTTATCCCAAATACTCTCACCTGTCGCCGGCTTACCTCCTTTGCTACATGGACGATCAGCATGGCATGGAGCCGGCCGATTTGTACAACCTCCACGAGCACTCGTTGCACGGATTCAAGCTATAGCAGCGCAGGCTCTGCCGCTGTCAGCGGACAGCCGCAGAACCTGGTCAGGCGTCGAACCTGTCGCCTACTTGCGCTTGGCGCGGCGAGCCGGTTTTTTCGCGGCGGTCTTCCTGGCCCCAGCGCGTGCTCGGGCCGCCGGTTTTTTAGCGCTCTTTCTAGCCGCCTTCTTGGGAGCAGCCTTTTTCTTCGCCCCGGCCTTCTTGGCGGCTGCCTTCTTCTTCGGCGCTGCTTTTCTGGCGACCTTCCTCGCCGCTGCTTTCTTTCTGGGAGCCGCTTTCTTCTTGACGGCAGCGGCAACGGACTTAATTAGACCGGCTGCGGCGTCCGCATCGGCGCTGTTCTCGAAGCCGAAAACACCGGAGAACCTCTTGCCGACTACCTGGATAACGGCAAAATGCATGTTGATGCCCTTCTCCGCCATTGCACTGGCCATCCGATGGCCGAGCCCGACGCGGTCGTCACCCTCGACGACCAGAGCCGCAATCGTTCCCATCGGCTCCATGCCCGCGGCTCGGGCGGCGTCCTCTGCCTTTTTCCCCGTCACCGGATAGACTTCCAGGGCCGCGCGTGCCTTGTCTCCCAACACATAACCCATGACCACTTGCAAATTCGCCTTGGCTTCTGCAAACGGCTTCAGTGCCTCCGCAAGCGTCCCCGGCCGGTTCTCCAATTCTCGTCGCCACAGAACAGCCTTTTTTACTGTTACCGCCATGGAATCCTCCTCGAAATTTCAGGGTGGAGATTTCTATAGTAACATCATGCGATCCTGTATTCCGGTGGCGCTCACGTCCGGGGAAATGCCTTGCAAGCTAAGCGAGAAAACATTGTATTTGTGCTTGTTCGGCCGCTTTACCTTGGCAACATCGGCTCGGTAGCGCGGGTCTTGAAGAACTTCAACTTTGCTGCGCTGCGCCTGGTTGATCCGCCCCGCAATTACAAGGACGCCGAAGCACGGCGAATGTCTGCAGGAGCATTCGACGTGCTGAAGAACGCTCGCGTTTATGCGACGCTATCCGACGCGCTGAAAGACGTTACGCTGGCGGCAGGAACAACCGCAGGACATCAAAGAGCCCTGACACCAAAGCCGTTTCACGAAGTAAAAGACGCTGTCACGGCTGCAAGCCAGTCCAATAGAGTCGCCTGGATATTCGGGGACGAGCGAAACGGATTGACGAAAGAAGAGCTCGACCGGTGCCACCATGTCACCTCTCTACCGGCCAATCCTGAGTTTCCTTCTTTGAACGTGGCGCAGGCAGTAGGGATTATCGCTTACGTGATGTCCGGATGCGAAGGGGAAGGTGCGGGCCCGCCTGCGCCTCCACTTCCGGACGGACGGGACGACGACGATCTGTTTGCCAGACTGGAGCAACTTTTGGACCGCATCGAGTTCAGCCGCAGATACAACCGTGACATCGTGCTCAGGGAACTGCGTTGCGTGTATCAGCGCATGGTTCCCACGAGGCGCGAGCACACGCTGTTAAAAGAGATCGTCAGGAAGATCAACCAGAAGCTAGGCGACAAGTGAGCCCAGGATTTGATCCACTCGCTGCAGCACATCCCGCGTCAGGCAGATGCCGCTGGCTTTGATGTTCTCGTCGATCTGCTCTCGTCTGGTGGCTCCTACTATGACACTGCTCACCTCGTTGAGCCGCAAGCACCAGGAGAGCGCCATCTGCGCCGTGGTCAACCCGGCTTCCCTGGCCAGGGACGCAAGTTGTTGCACCCGCTCGAGGACATCATCGGTCATGAGCCCACGATTCAACATGAAAATGTTTGACCTGTCATCAGCGGCTCTCGTTCCTGGAGGCGGCGCCTGACCGGGTTTGTACTTGCCGGTGAGAACTCCCTGAGCCAGAGGGGAGAAAACAACCTGCCCGAGCCCCAGGCGCCTGCAAACAGGGATCACCTCCTGCTCGATTGTGCGGTCGAGCATATTGTAGAAGGGCTGGTTTGATACCGGCGGCAGTGCGTTGAGCCTGCGTGCGGCCTCGACGGCATCCTCGATCTGCCCTGCCGTCCATTCGCTTACCCCCCAGTAGAGGATCTTGCCCTGACGCGACAGATCGTCCATTGCGCGCACCACCTCTTCGATGGGAACGTCGGGATCGTACCTGTGACACTGATAAAGATCGATGTAATCGGTGTTGAGTCGCTTCAGGCTCGCATGGCACTGCTCGAATACATGCTTTCTGGAGAGGCCCTTGTCGTTCGGTCCCTCTCCCATGGGAAAGAAAACCTTGGTTGCTACGACGACGGCATCGCGTCTCAGTTGTTTGACGGCCTTGCCTACGATGACCTCGGCTGCGCCGGCAGCGTAAACGTTGGCGGTGTCGAAAAAGTTTATGCCCTGACTGTATGCGTACAGCAGTTGGTCGACGGCATTCTGCTCATCGACGGTACCACCGTAGGTCAGCCAGCTGCCCAGCCCCACCTCGCTTACGCGAATACCCCATTTACCCAGTTTTCTGAATTCCATATTTAAGCGCTCCGTCGTCGCGCAGGGCTCCCCAGCCCTGCCCTCCTCCTCCGCGCCTCAAGACGCTCGGCGGCCGACGCCTCCTCGGCGCCGTTGCCTCGCTGTACCTCCTCCGCGCTTTCTCATCGCTCCGTCGTCGGTCCAATGCCACACCGGGCGGCTTACCCCCGGTAGTATGTAATTTTAAACGCTAGGCGTATCGGGATGAACCGGCGGCGACGATGTCAGCATAAGCGCGATCGATCGGGCGCTTGTAGATGCGCTCGGCGTGTACCGGGCCCTCGTAGCTCAGCAGCCCGGCCAGCTGTGGATTGCTCAACACCTCGTCATATCGCATCGGTCTGCCATTGACGATCACGTCCTGGCTTATGAAACGCGCGCCGTGGCTGTAGTCGACGTAAGTATTCTCATGCGCCGGGTTTTTCTGCGTTGGTTCGCCGTTAGCCTTGAACAATCCGTAGAAATCCAGTCCTCCGGGGTGGGTCTCGGCGTAACGGCTGACGATTATGTCCTTCTTGTGCCCGGCCACCAGCGCACCTTGTCCCCTGCCGCCAAGCTGCCGCTCGATCAGGTCATTGTGCTGGAGGTAGAAGCCATTGCCCTGCATGTAATTCTGATCTTGCTTTGTCTGTACCAACCCGCGACCTACCAGCCTGACATCGGCCTGCTGGTAGATGTCGTCCACAACCTTGCGGGTGGGCAATGCCAGCCCATAACGGTCGGCCAGAGCCTTCGCCAGCAGCGGCGTGACAGGCACGCGCACGAAGTCGCTGTCGGTGCCGATCGCCAGGTAATCCGGCATCACCTGGAGCTCAGCTCTGTTGCCGGCCGAATCGGTGACGGTAATGGTTTTGAATCGGCGCATGAAGTCGGGAATGTTGCCAGCTTCAATTTGCTCGAGGATGGCTCGCTCTCTTTCGGGTCCCATCACACCCCTGTCTTTGGGATTGCCGCTGGCCTGCAATACGGTCCGGAAAAACTCGCTGCCGCCCATCTGGTAACCCGGCCGGCGTGGCGGGAAACCTATCTCGCCGCCATCTCGTACGGTCACGCGAGGTTGGTTGTCGGCGCCATCCCTTGGCGGCTCGATCCGCTGCCTGCCCGCTTCATCCGGTCGGCGGGCGGGCGGCAGGGGCGGTTCGGCTCCGGGGTCGTACCTGCGGTCGCGCGCGGGCTCGGCGGGCTGCGTCCTGCGCCATCTTTCCTCATAATCAACTGCCCAGCCGGGACGCCCTGAACCCCGCCTCTCCTGCCTGGAGGGAGCAGGCTCACGCCCGACCTGAAAAGGGTCGGCCAGGTCAGCAAAGGTGGTCGAAAACGAACCGAAGGCGCTGGTCCAGGCATCTTTTGCCGGGTCGGCATGCGAGCCTTTCCCCCTGCTCATGGCAGCTCGCTCCATGCCTGCTCCGCGGCGATCGTTCATCAACTCGCGAGCAAATGCCTCGGAAGCGTCCGCTCCGTTAACGCCGGAGACGTCCTTAGTAACATCCACCGCCTGGCTGCGGCGGTCTTCAAATTCTGGTTCCATGCAGTCGGCTGCTCCCGGCAACCGAGCATCCGCTTCCCCCGTGCATATATCTACACCAGAATCGGAGATTTTTGCCGGTCCGGGTGGGAACAATACGAAGCCACACCTGAAAGTCTGACAGGGTAGCCAAGGGTTATCAGTATGCCACGACTGCATGCGAAGATGAAGGTGGGGAAGGCTTATAAAGTAAAGGCACGACCGCATGACCACCCAGTCCAACAAGCCGCTAGCGTTTACCTGCTGCGTTTGCGGGCAGCCGGCTGGCCACGTGTTCCTTTCGTTACCCGTCGCCAGCGGGCAGGCGGCGCGTGTCTGTAAGAACTGCGGCGAGACCGCCTGTGCCAAGCACTACAGCAAATCGAAACAACTCTGCGTGCGCTGCGCGGCAGGCCGCCAGAGCTGGTGCAGCACGCCCCGCCCTTGACCGGCATTCAGGCGACGCCGTTGACGTCTGCCTGCTCAATATGCCTTGCCTGACGGCAGCGGACATTGCCGGACCGCCACATCAGTCCTTCAGCGGCAGATACAGGAGCGTGAGTATGCCGGGGATGGCCGCAAACGAGCTGACCAGGAAGAAATTCTCATAGCCCAGCCAGCCGACAAGATAGCCGCTGGCGGCGCCGGGCACCATGATTCCGATGGCCATTAGAGCCGTGGCGGTGGCATAGTGCGCAGCCTTGTACTCAGGTTTGACAGTGGACAGCAGGAAAACCGTGTAGGCCGCCACGCCCAGACCGTAGCAAAGCTGCTCGACGGCGTTCACCCCCGCCACCCACCAGAGCCCCGGTTTAAAGACGGCAAGCAGCCAGTAGAGAGGGATGGCGCCGTTTTGGATGAGGGCGCAGGGCAACAGCCATTTCCTC
>DATNRD010000435.1:0-11058 GCA_036703665.1 Candidatus Obscuribacterales bacterium | reverse complement strand
CTGGTTGGTGTCGGCATGCCTAATCTGGCGGCGTGCCTGGCCCTCAAGCTGCACGCGCCCAACCTCGTGCTCATTTTTGAATCAGGCGTGGTCGGGGCAAGGCCTGAGCGCCTGCCGCTTTCCATCGGTGACTCTGTGCTTGCCGACAACGCGCAGGTGGTCTGCCCCATGTTCGACCTTTTCAACTTCTACCTGCAGGGCGGTTTAGTCGATGTCGGCTTCCTGGGCGGGGCCCAGATCGACCGCCACGGAAACATCAACTCGACCGTCATCGGGCCCTACCGGCAAAGCAAGGTCAGGCTGCCGGGAAGTGGTGGCGCCTGCGAAATCGCCATTCATGCCCGGCGAACCATCATCATGACCAGGCAAGACCGCAAGCGTTTCCCGGAAGTGGTCGATTTTGTCACCAGCCCCGGTTTCCTGGACGGGCGCAAGCGCCGGGCCGAGCTGGGGCTGCCCGGCGCCGGACCGCATGAGGTGATCACCGACCTGGGCGTGTACGAATTCGATGAGGACGGGCGCATGCTGCTTAAGCAGAGGCACCCGGGGGTTTCACTCCATGCCATCGGCATGTCGCTGGGCTGGGATCTCGCGGTGAACGGCCAGGTTGTCGAGACCAGACCACCGACGGCAACGGAACTGGCCGCACTGCGTGAGCTGGACGCGGACGGTCACTACCTGGGCAGCGCTGCCTGAGCCGACCTCGGCTTAGGGGGGTGGAGGTTCAAGGGCTGGCAGACTGCATCCGTTTCCGTGGGCCCGGCGTTAGCAAAGCTTGGGTCTTTGCCGGCTTCCGTGCTCCACGCTGCGCTCCGAATTGCCGATGCAGTGTTAGCGCACCCTTCAGCCTCCTTGACTCTCAGGTTAAGACGACTTTGTGAAGGGTTCGTGAAAGCCGGGCATCGACGGAGCCATCGCCCTATCGGTGGTGCCGCTCACCAATCGACGGACGTGCACTGGGAGCCGCCCTGCGGACCGCAGCGCTCACAGCCGTGCCGGGCGGGGCTGAACCCGCCCGGCACGAATGCTGGATTAAATCGGCAACAGCCCCTACTGGCGCGGGATTGGCGTGGAGAAGTCCATGGGAGCCTCGACCAGGGCTGTCCCGGCCAGCTCGTCCCCGAAGCGCAGCCCGTCCTCCCGGGAGTAGGCTCGATAAGCCTCCACCGGGATGACGACTATGCAGTAGATCATGCCGACTATCTGGACCACGTTGACAACCGCCTGGTTCAGCCAGGCAATCGGTACAAAGCGCAGTACCAGGTCGATTGCCTGGACTACGACGAAGGGGGCCATGATGACGATGTTGCGCTGGAACGATTGCAAAAGCGAGCATGGCTGCCCGGTGGCTACATCGACGACGCGCAGTCCCATCAAGTTTTTGCCCACGCCGCGCCCTTCGAAGAAGAAATCGCGCGCCAGCCACAAAAGGGCCATGGTCAGTTGCAGCGGCAGGAAAATACTTACAAAAGGAATAAGCGCAATGACCGCCCCGGCCAGGTAAATTGCCGCAAAGTCGATAATCAGCGCAACTACCCGCTTGCCCAGGTCGATCCTGACCGGCTTGACCTGACCGGCTCCGCCTGGAGCGCCTCCCCAACCCGGCTCACCACCGCGGTCTCTCGGCTTGCCGCCAGGGCCCCCGAACGATCTTGTCATGGTAAGGTCCTTTCCAGGTTGCTCCCCGGTGTGAGTCTCAGCCGGGCGGCAAACGCCCTCTGCCTCTCCTGCCTATGATAATGCACCGCCAGAGGATTGGGTACCGAAGCTGCTGTCGCGTGTTGCAATGGAGCCGGTACGGCACGTGGTCATTGTTAACCGTTGTACATCCTCAACTTGCGCTGCCAACGCGCTTCGCGCCTTGGGCCCGGTGAGCGCGCCGGCGCTCACCGGGTTTTAGCCGACGCAACTGGCGGCACGTACGCGATGCTCCTGGGCGTGGCAGGGGAGGGCGGCGCCCTTGACCAGAAATGATTAGAAGAAACGGTAAGGCCCGGCTGCGGTGCTGGTTTGCGGTTACGATGAGGCCAAGGCGCGGATGGCGCAAAATGATAGTAGGGAAAGGGTTTTGTCCATGAGAGAGACCGTCATAGTCGATGGGTTGCGTACTCCGTTTGGCAAGCTGGGCGGGGCACTGAGTTCGGTGTCTGCCGTCGATCTGGCTGCCCCGTTGATAAGGGCCCTGGTGGAGCGCAATAAGTTGCCGGGTGAAGCGGTGGATGAGGTTCTTTTCGGGCAGGTCGTTCAGGCCGGATGCGGGCAGATACCCTCGCGCCAGGCGCTTATCAAGGCCGGCCTGCCGACCACCTGCGAGTCGACGACGGTCAACAAAGTGTGCGCTTCGGGCATGCGCGCCGTCACCCTAGGCGAATTGAGAATCCGCGGCGGTGATGGGGAGATTGTCGTGGCCGGCGGGATGGAGTCGATGAGCCAGGCGCCCTACCTGGTGGAGGCCAACGCCGCCCGCTTCGGCAAGCGCATGGGGCATGTTCAATTCCGGGATGCCATGCTGGTTGACGGGCTGGAGTGCCCGGTCACGTTTGTGCATATGGCCGTGCACGGAGCCAAGGTGGCAGAGGAGCTGAAGGTTTCCCGGCAGGAGCAGGACGAGTGGGCCCTGCGCAGCCACCAGCGTGCTTGCCAGGCGCAGAGCGACGGCAGGTTCGCTGGCGAGATCCTTTCTGTCAGCGTGCCCCAGTCAAAAGGGCCGGCCAAGGTGGTCGACCAGGACGAAGCCCCGCGAGCCGATACCACGCTGGAGGCGCTGGCGGCGCTCAAGCCGGTCTTTTATGAAAAGGGCACGGTGACCGCTGGAAACGCCCCGGGAATCAACGACGGCGCGGCAGCGCTTCTGATCATGAGCCTGGAAAAGGCCCGCGAGCTTGGATTGAAGCCGCTGGCCAAGATCGTCACCCACGCCTCGGTCGGTCAGGATGTGCCGTATCTGGCTACCGTTCCTGCCCTTGCCACCAGAAAGGCGCTGGCGAAAGCAGGCTTGCAGGTCAAGGACCTCGATTTGATCGAGATCAACGAAGCCTTTGCGGCCGTGGCCATCACCTCCATGCGCATGCTCGAGGCCGACCCGGAGAAGGTGAATGTGAACGGCGGCGCCATTGCCCTCGGGCACCCCATCGGCGCCAGCGGCGCACGCATACTGCTTACGCTGGCGCTGGAGATGAAGCTGCGTGGAGCCCGTCTGGGAGCGGCAGCCATCTGCTCGGGCACCGCGCAGGGCGACTGCGTAATTCTTTCGCGCGAGGGCCTCGACTAGTGTGGACGGATAAGCCATGACCAGCCGACCAGCGCAAATCACCCGCGACAAGGCAAGAGAGCGCATTGATGAGCTCAGGAGGGAGGTCGAGCACCACAACTTCTGCTATTACGTGCTGGACCGCCCGGAGATAAGCGATGCCGAGTACGATGAGCTGTTCAGGGAGCTTGCGCGCCTGGAGGAAGCTTTTCCCGATCTTGTGACCCCGGACAGCCCGACCCAGAAGGTCGGTGCGGCGCCCAGCACCGATTTCAAGCCGGTCAAGCACAGGACCCCGCTCATGAGCCTTTCGAACGCCATGAGCTTCGATGAGCTGGAGCGCTGGGAGGAGCGCCTGCTGCGTACCCTGGACTGGGCGTCTGCCGAGAAGCTCTCTTACGTGTGCGAGCTCAAGATCGACGGGCTCTCGATAGCGCTTACCTATGAGAAGGGGCGTTTCGTTCAGGGTGCCACCAGGGGTAATGGCGAAGTCGGGGAAGACGTGACGCATAACTTGAGGACTATCCCCAATCTTCCCCAGCAACTGAAGCCGCTCGAGCATGGAAAGGTCCCGGAGCTGCTCGAAGTGCGCGGCGAGGTGTATATGCCGGTGTCGAGCTTCCAGTCGCTCAATGCCGAGCTTGCCGAGGCGGGCAAACCGACTTTCGCCAACCCGCGCAACGCCGCCAGCGGCTCCGTGCGCCAGAAAGACCCGCGCGTGACGGCGCACCGCAAGCTCTCCTTGTGGGCGTATTTCGCGTACTGCGACCCGCCGCTGGCCGCCACGCACTGGCAGACGCTCGAGCGCATGGCCGAGCTGGGGTTCCCGGTTGATCCACATCGCCGGCTGGCGAAAAAGCTTGATGATGTGAAGGAGTTCTGCAACTACTGGGGGCCGCGCCGCTTCGACCTGGATTATCAGACCGACGGCGTGGTGGTGAAGGTCGACGACCGGTCGCTCTGGGATGGACTCGGGGCAACGGCCCACAGCCCGCGCTGGGCGATTGCCTTCAAATATCCCCCAGAGGAAGCCGAAACCCGCGTCGAGGATGTGCTTTTCGACGTGGGGCGCACGGGGGCGGTTACGCCGGTTGCCCGCCTGACACCCGTGAAGCTGGCCGGCACCACCGTCAAACGGGCTTCCCTCCATAACGCCGAGCAAATTAAGCGCCTGGATGTTCGCATCGGCGACACGGTTGTCGTGCGCAAGGCCGGCGAGATTATCCCGGAAGTTCTCTGCGTCAAGCTGGAGAAGCGCCGGCCCGGTTCCCAACCGCTGGAATACCCGAAGCAGTGCCCCTACTGCAGCACGCCGCTGGAGCGCTTCGGCACGGAGGTGGCCTTGCGTTGCCCCAATACATATGGCTGTCCAGCCCAGGGCAGGCGCCGCCTGGAGCACTGGGTCGGGCGCGATGCCATGGACATAGACGGCATGGGTGAGGCGCTTATTAAGCAGCTTCTCGATGCCGGACTGGTGAAGGACCCTGCCGATATCTACAGCCTCAGTGAAGAAAAGCTGCTGAGGCTGGAGAGGATGGGCAAAAAGTCCGCCCAGAACGTGCTTTCCGCCATCGAAAGTTCCAGGAGCAGGCCGCTGGCCAACCTCATTTTTGCCCTCGGCATCCGCCATGTAGGGGCCTCGGCTGCCGAGCTTCTCGCCGATCGCTTCGGCTCGCTGGACGCTCTGGCGGCTGCATCGGCCGAGGAACTCGAGCAGGTCGAGGGCATAGGCCCGACCATTGCCGAGCAGGTGGTGGAGTTCTTCAATCACCCGGAAAATCAGGCTCTCATAAAGCGATTGAAAAAGGCCGGCATTACCATGGCCGAGCAGCGCCAGGCCGCGCCTTCCCTCCCGCAGACCCTGGCCGGCAAAACCTTTGTCCTGACCGGTACTCTGGCGTCCATGGAGCGCTCGGAAGCGGAGAAGTTGATCAAGGCAAGGGGCGGCAAGGCTGCCTCCTCCGTGTCTAAGAAGACGGATTATGTCATCGTCGGGGCGAACCCCGGCTCCAAACTGGCGCGCGCCCAGGAACTGGGTATAAAGATAGTTGACGAAGGCGAGTTCCTGCGTCTAATTGAGGCACAGTCTGCTGGATGAAGATCTTTCAGGTTCCTCCTTTTACAGCCGCCATACTGCTTTCTGCGTTGTGCATGGGCATGGTAGGACTGTTTGTTGTCTTGCCGATTGCTTGCATCCAGTGGACATGGAACTTTTTTGTGGCCGGCTATTCCGTGCTGCCGCACATCAATGTGTGGCAGGCTGGTTTGCTCTACCTGGCGTTTGCCACGATTTTGTATTTGAGCGGTGTGGTGCAAATTGATTTCGAGGTGCACAAGGCCGAGTAGCCTGCGCTCGCCTTTGCTGGTTGACCGTTTGATCCGGGCTGTGGTTTAGAATGGTTCCTGTAGGCTCTTTTGGAGCGTAAAGCGTGACCGGCAATCCAAGAGCGCACCTGGGCAACGTTGGCAAAGCTGCTGTGGCGGCGCTTTCTGCCGGCACCGTGCTGGCGGCCTTCACCGGCGCCGGCATAGTCGCTGACTTCTGCCTTTTCCAGCAGCCGGCATCAGCCAAGAAGTTCAAGAGCAAGGACAAAAACACGCTCGATCCGGCGATCAACAATTACGAGGAAGGCGTAAAGCGGGTCAAGGCCGGCGATATCGACGGCGCCATAGACTCCCTGCTGCAAGCCATCTATTTTGCGCGAAACCAGTATCATCCGGCTGCGTATTTCATGCTCGGCAACTGTTACAAGCTCAAGGGCGAGGATGCCAAAGCTCTCGAGGCTCTCAAGAAGCACGTCCTGCAAAACGTTGGACCTTCTCCCGATGCGCACTGTGACATAGCCGAGATTCTCATGCGCAACGGCCGGGACCGCGAGGCGGAAGCGGAGCTGAACAGGGCTCTGGCTGAATTCAGGGGACCAGGACCGCGGGCGCACAACATGATGGGCAAGCTCCTGGAGAAAAGGGGCGACCTCAAGAATGCGGCCTGGCATTTCGAGCAAGCCCTGGGAGACCAGCCGTGGTGGTATACCGATGCCTGGATGAACCTGGCTGAGAACATGATGAAGCAGCGCGAGTGGAGCGCAGCGCTCCAACAGTACTTCGGCATTCTCGCGCGCGGCAACACCTTGAAGGGGGTGGACTACCAGAAGGTGCACCTGAATATTGGTACCTGCATGTTGAACAAAGGCGATCATCACGGCGCCATCGACAACTGGCACAAGGTTCTCGAGCTCAACCCCGATCACCCTCAGGCGCACCTCTACCTGGGCCTTCTGCTCGACAAGGAGCAGCACCTGAGCTCAGCCATCAAGGAATATCGCGCCTTCCTGCGCGTGGCGCCGACCGATGAAAAGGCGCAGCTGGTCAAGGATCGCGTCAGCGAGCTGGAGCAGAAAATCGCCCCGGCCGAACCAGAGCCTGTCGCCGCCAAGCCCTCTCCCTACATGCGCCAGCAGATGGAGCAGGAAGCGGCCAGCAAGCGGGCCATGGAAGAGGAGATGCGCCGGCGCATGGAGAACCTGGAATCGCTCGGTCCCAGCACGCCTCAAAAAGGCGACAGCGGATTTTAAGCGCCTTCCGTTAAGTCTCTCTGGAAATGCCATCCGGACAGAGGGAGGCTTTATAGGCGCGCGCGAACTCATCGGCTGATTCGTACCGCTCAGACGGTCGTTTGCGCAGTCCTCTGTCGATGACGGCCGATGTCTTCTGCAAGACGTCGGGCACAAGCTCGTGAAGTGGGATGTAGTCACCGGATACGATTTGACCGACGGTTTTGGTAACACCCGGCCCCGGAAAGGGTTTCTTGCCAGAAAGTGCCTGGTACGTGATGACTGCCATCGAAAAGATGTCGGCCCGGTAATCGACGGTACGGGCGTTGCCCATCTGCTCCGGGGCGGCATAACCGATGGTGCCCAGCAGGGCACCACTTCTGGTGAGCGTTGAGTCTTCGTCTTCGGGGCGCGCGATGCCGAAATCCGTGAGCTTGACCGTGCCATCACGGGTGATGAAGACGTTCTCCGGCGTGATGTCGCGGTGGATGATGCTCTGTCCGTGCGCGTAGGAGAGCGCGGCTGCCAATTGCTCCACGATCGGGAGAAATTCGGGCGGGGTGAACCTGGCTCGCTGGACCAGCTCGCAGTGCAAGCTATGGCCTTGCAGCAGCTCCATCACGTAGTACATTCTTTCCGGGCGCAGCTGCACGTCGTACACGTTCACCAGATTGCGATGCTTCAGGCGGCTTGAAAGCTGTGCCTCTCGTTCGAAGCGCGCCTTGCGGGACTTACGCTTCTCCGGGTCGCGGCAGCCGTCCATGGCCAGTTCCTTGATAGCCACGGCCGTGCCCGTTCTATTGTCGATGGCGCGATAGACGATACCCATGCCGCCGCGTGCGATCTCGCAAACCGTGACGTAGTTTTCGAATTCGGCTTCCTTTATCTCCGGCACCACCTCCACCAGCAACTCCGTGTTCCCGATTTTGAGCCGATCTCCGGGGTTGAGGATGCGTTTTCGGGTCAGGCGCTTCCCATTTACCAGAGTTCCGTTGGTGCTGCCCAGGTCCTCAACCCAGTACCGTTTACCGTCGAAAGCGATGCGGACATGTTCACGGGACACGGAAGGATCATCCGGTATGACGACCTCACAGGTTGTGTCCCGTCCGATCTCGATGGCCTTGGGCGGAAGCACGTAGGTTTCGTCGGATTTGCTGGATACGAGGGCGTAGCGTACGCCGGCGCCGGGTTGTTTGCCGTGGGCACGAAAGTTTCTCAGAAATCCGTCCTGAGACATACTGACTCATGCGCCCATGGCGCCCCTCTCGGAATTACACTCGGATGCCAGGACCATCGTAGACTATACGTTACGATCATACCCGCCTGCAGTCCATTGTCATCAGGGTTGCAGTTAAAAGTTAACGGACCATCATCCGGGGATGGCTGTGCTTAACAGCGGCTGCCAGCTGCAGCGGGCAGCCGGCTCCCCGGTTTGGTTGTTGATATCTCGCTGCCGGCGCGCTGCGCGCTATTTGCCCGAGTAGATTGGTTGGCGCTTCTCGATGAAGGCTTTGACGCCCTCCTCGAAGTCGTCGCTGCGCCCGGCAATTTCCTGCAGGCTGGCTTCGTAGTCGAGCAGCTCCTCGAGATCTGGGAAGACGGCCCGATTGACCGCTCGTTTGGTCAGTCCGAAAGCCTTGGTCGGCCCTAGTGAAAGCCGCTCGGCGAACGCCAGGGCTGCCTTCATCACCTGGTCCTGAGGCACCACGTTGTTGACCAGCCCCAGCGTCAGCGCTTCCCTGGCCTCCAGCTTGTCGGCCGTCAACATAAGCTCCAGCGCCCTGGTGATGCCGACCATGCGCGGCAGGAAGAAGGTCGAGCCGGAATCGGGAATGAGCCCCACCTTGGTGAAGGACTGGATGAAGCTGGCGCTGTCGGCGGCGATGCGGAAATCGCACGCGAAGGCAAGGCTGGCTCCTGCACCGGCTGCCACACCATTGACGGCGGCGATGATCGGCTTTTCCATCCGCCGTATGCGGATGATAAGCGGGTTGTAGCGCCTGCGGATCGAGTCGCCCAGACAAGGCCGTTGCCCGGCTTCGAAGCTTATGCTGCGGCTTGCCAGGTCCTGACCGGCGCAGAAACCCCTGCCGGCACCGGTGATGATTAGGCAGCGCACGCTGCTGTCCTTCTCCGCTTCCTTGAGGGCAGCCTGCAGCTTGAACGTCAGCTCGTCATTGAAGGAGTTGAGCTTGTCCGGACGATTGAGCGTGACGACTCTGACCGCGCCCTTGCTCTCGATCAAGAGAATGTTTTCCTCGGCCATGGTGGTGTGTTCTCCTTCCGTTGCGTTGTGTTCCGGGGTGGCCATGCCAAATTCCGCAGATCGAATCTGGCTGTCCCGTTTGCTGCTTCGATTGCCGGCCGCGATCCTCTACCTGCCCGTGAAGCTGGCCGGACGCTTCTCCATGAACGCCCGCATGCCTTCCTTCTGGTCCTCTGACGAGAAGAGCATGTAGAAGTTCTTGCGCTCGAACTGGAGCCCTTCTGTTATGGATGTGTCAAAGGTCTTCAAGACCGCCTCCTTGGCCAGACGCACGGCAATGGGCGATTTCTTGGCGATCTCGCGGGCAATCGCTTTGGCTTCTTCGAGATACAGCTCGACCGGGGCGATCTTGTTCACCAGTCCCATGGCATGCGCCTCCTGAGCTGTTATCGGGCGCCCGGTCAGGATCATCTCCATGGCCTTGTACTTGCCGGCCACGCGAGTCAGTCGCTGCGTTCCTCCGGCGCCTGGAATCACGCCTATATTTATCTCCGGCTGTCCGAACTGGGCGGTCTCCGATGCGACGATGATGTCGCAGTTCATCGCCAGCTCGCAACCGCCGCCCAGGCAATAGCCGCTGATGGCGGCCACGATGGGCTTCTTGACGTTTTTGATCCTGTCCCACGTGGCGAAGCGATCCTTCAACATTATGCCAATGGTCGTTTCGTCAGCCATCTCCTTGATATCGGCACCGGCGGCAAAGGCTCGCTCGCTGCCGGTCAGAATAATGACGCGAACATTGTCGTCCCGGTCGAACTCCTCGAGCGCCTTTACCAGCTCATCCATCAGCTCGTGACTGAGCGCGTTCAATACCTGCGGGCGGTTCAATCGGACGATGCCGATGTGCTCCTCGGTTTCGGTCAAAATGTTCTTGTAAGTGAGTGTCATCATTCCTTATCTCCTGTAGTCTCAGCGTTCTGCCCCAGCTTGGCGCCGCACGCTCCGCAGAAGGAGAAAGAGGCGGCCATCTGGCCACCACATGCGGTGCACGGGCGGGTCTCGACGGCCGGGCCGAACAGCGGCGCCGGGCCTGCTTCCCGGCAGTGAATCTTGGGGTAGTCGATCTCCGTCTTGCGGCGAAAAGACCTGAGCCCCTCCGCCGTTTCGAAGGCGCCGGCATGCAGCGTCAACCACTCTCGAGCGTGCCCTATGGTGAGTGACCAGGACAAATCTCGCCAGAAATTGAGTTGCTGCTTGGTGTAGCGGGTGCATTCGGGAAGCTTGTTGTAGAGCTTCTCGGCGAGCTGCTCCACGGCCGAATCGAGCATGGAGGCGGGCACTACCTGGTTGACCAGGCCCCATTCCAGAGCCGTGTAGGCATCTATGTTCTCGCACAAGAAGAGCATTTCGCGCGCTCTGCGATCGCCGATTATAAGCGGCAGCCACTGCGTCACCCCGCCCGCGGCCACGCTGCCACGCGCCGCGCCGACCTGCTTTATGGTCACATGGTCGGCGGCAATGGCAAGATCGCATGCCATATTGAGCTCGTTGCCGCCGCCCACGACCATGCCGTTCAACCGTGCGATTGTGGGCTTGCCTATGTTGCGCAGGCGGTCGTGCATCTCTATGAAACCGTACATCCACTTGTAGTAGTCGTTTGGCTTCCTCAAGATGCGCTCTTCCTGCTCCCGGAGATCCGCGCCGGTACAGAAAGCCTTGTCGCCGGCGCCGGTTACGACCACCACTGACACGGCATCGTCTGAGCTGGCATCCCGAAAGGCTTCGGCCAGCTCCTTAAGTGTGAGCAGGTCGAAACAGTTGAGCACCTCCGGCCGGTTTATGGTGACCGTGGCAGTGTAGTTCTTCTTTGTGTAGATGATGCGCTGAAATCCGAACGATTCTGGTGGGGCGCCGGTTAAGTAAGTATCCGTCTGTACCATGGCTAGGCCTCCGCCCGGGCAATTACGCGACCGCCACCGAAAACTGTCATTCTGAGCGAGCACGGCGACCGAAGAGTCTTGGCTCGCGGACTTGCCACCGGAGGGAGA
>DATNRD010000434.1:0-5888 GCA_036703665.1 Candidatus Obscuribacterales bacterium | reverse complement strand
CGGTCAGGCAAGGTTCGTATTCCGCCGGCACCTCATACCAGAGCCGCCCGTGATTGCGACCGTCGATCTCAATCACCGCGGACAAAATGATGGAATCGTCCGTACGCTGCCAGTCTCCCTGCCAGACCTGCATGCAGGTCTGGCTGCTCCTTACTGAAATGGTTTGTGCTGCAGTCATTGCCCGGAAGGTGATCAGTCGTAGATCCGCGAACTTCGCCGCCGGCGCGGCCTGGAATTGCCGCCCGGAAAATCGTAATACCGGATGCGGTTTAACATGCTGCCATCTGCATGAGAATTCCTGAAGCCGAAAGGCCAGGGCCGATTGAGTGCGGTCTGTCGGCCAGTCGCGGGAGGCACAGTTGCAAAGATGGTATCATCGCGGCGTCCCTAGCGAGGAACAAACCGCACATGTCTAGTAATGCAAGCCGCTTTCAAGCAGACTACAAGCAATATATTCATCAGCAGCAACAACGTGAGGAGAAAGATGGGTTAGAGGTGGTCGATCTGGCAGAGTCTTCCCGCTCCCTGCCGAAGCCCTCGGGACCCTGTGACCTGTTTGCTCCGCCGCCTCGGTTCGCAGACGGCACGGAAGAAAAGAAGACCAGCTGAAGGTCAGTTCTGTCGCGGTGGCATTTTCATGGCCCGATGGCGAGCGCCGTGAGGCCGGATGCAGGTGAGCTTTCGCCCCTACTTTCCTGGATAGACTCGCGCTTCGGACCGATCCGCGGCCTGGAAGGGCGGCGTGCGCTCAGCCCGCAGGCGGGCTGGTAGGTTTATCAATCTAGCCTTGCCCACCCGTTGGGCCGGCGATTTTTGCATGGCTCGATCTCCACGACCGGTGCTTCCCTGGACCCGTCGGCGGCACTGCGAAAGTGCCTGGGCGAGGCGGCGGAGCGCTATTGCGGGCTGAACGCCTTTGCAATGGCAACAACAAGACCGATGCTGTCCGGAGACAATTGCATTCTGCCGCGGTTGCCACGCTGCGCGCAGGACGAGCCCTGCCCGGAGTATCTCAAGTCCTTCCCTACGGATCTAATACTCACGCATGTCCCCGTCAGGCGCCTGGGCGACGGCGAGCGGTTATGGATTACCGTGCCCTACATTTACGCGGACTTGACCGCGGTGCTGACGATGGCGCTCCGTTCCCTGCAAGCCGTGTCGATTCTCTTGACCGATCGGCTCCCGTTACTGCCGTGCGCCTTCAGGCAACCGGTTGCGGCTCCAGCTTCTCGATGGAAGCATCCAGCTCCAGACGCTTGTATTCCGTGCTAAGACGCAGCCCGCAGTAAATCCAGCAGCCGGCCGTAGCTGCGCCCAGCGCGATTATACCTGCGGTGCCCAAGCCGAGCAGCGAGTTGACGGCATATATCAAAAGCCCCGCCAACCCCCTGGAGAACCGGTAGAAGAACATCTCGATGACCGGCTTCACGCTGTAGAGAAGATCCCGTCCGGTCACTGTGTAAGTCAGCTCTTTGGCTGCCTTGAACCACGAGTGCCTTATGCCCTCGTCCATGTGAAACGCGCCGAGCACCAGAAACGGGGTCGGGAAGATGCCGAACCCGACGAGGCTGACCAGGATGACAGCAGCCGAGGACGTAAGCGCGAAGCCGGTTCCAAATCGCTGGATGATCGCAGAGACGAGGAACATTTCCACCCCGAATTCAAAGAGTCCTCTCCACCGCTCGAGATTGGCATCCAGAGCCGCGATGTCGGCACTGCCGCTGGCCAACGAATGGAGCACCTCGTGGTAGAGATACTGGAGCAGATCCGGGGTTATGCGCTCGAAGCACACCACCATGGTGAGAAAGAAGAGGAACTTGTTCGAAAACACCAGTGAGACAATCTTGCCCATGGCCGACATGCTCCGCTCGTCAATCTCGAGCGTTCCGGCCCGTCGCGCGGCACGCTCCTGAGGGATCCTCTCCAGCAAAAGAAAGATAAGCAGTGTCAGACCGACCAGCACAGCAGCCACAAGAAGCATGTTGGTGGCACCCATCTGCTTCACCAGCGCCGCCGTGATGGAGCTGCCCAGAACAGCCCCCAGCCCGCCTCCTGCCGCGATCACGCCGAACAACCTCCTGGCGCCGCCGCTGTCGAAAATGTCGTTGGCATACATCCAGAAGAGCGTCACACCCATGATTGAGAATACATCGAGCCATATCCAGAACAAGCCCGACGTGATCGCGGACTCGAACTGAAATGCCTGCCACCAGGCGAGCAGGTTGACAAAGAATATTCCGTATATCGTGCCGATCAGAGTCTTGCGGGGAAGGTGCGTGAACTTGGAATAGATCCATACGACAAGCCCCGTAACCAGAGCGGTGCCGAGATAAACAAAGGGCATCTTGTCATTTCCCAGCCCTGCCAGAATGAGCCCCCGCCGGACGGGACGCAGAACGTAATAGACGCAAATGAAGAGAAACAGCCAGGAAAACAGCAGCGATACCTTGAGGCGCTCCCCTTTCTGCACGTTGAGGAACACATTCAGGTAGTCTTTGAAGTTTATTTTCGCGAGCATATCCGGCACAGCGAGAGTGAACGGGCAAACCGACTTCAAGCAGGTTTTCGCCTGCTCCTGGGACACCGGGACTACCTGGCCGTGAGCGTGATTATGATAACGCCGGAACCGACTGCCGGTAGCGGCACTTACCACCCGTTGCCGCTTGGCAGCCAGCCGCGGCAGCGCAACCAATCCATTCTCAAGAAGCGGCAACCCAGATCCCGCTTTCTGCAACCTTCAATTAATGTTTGCTCAGCTTCGGTCTTTTTCAAGCCGGGCTTCGCCCCCGAGGCAGAATACCGTTCGGGCAATCTGGGGGCGCGGGCATCCTGCCCGCTTCGAAGCGGGGCCGCGAAGGAGGCGAGGTACGAGCCGACGGAGCATTACAGAGGATGCGGAGTGGCTGCGCGACGGAGAAGCCGGCGTGAGCCGGCCTGCGCTCCCAGGGGCTACCAGCCCGGTCCTTCGTTAAGCGAATACTACTGCCCCGAGGCACTGCCGGGCCCATGTCGGCCGGCGGAGGCGCGTCCTGGCAAATTTAATCTTCCAGCTTTGAACTTTTTGGCTGCGGCATTCGTTTTCTTAAGTAACGAGGGAGGGAACGATGCTAGCAAGCGAGGCGTATGCCATGAAAAGACAGTTAGTAGCAGTGGCGCTCATTTTGGGCACGGCCCTGGGCGGTTTGATTGCCCCGGACGCATCTGCCCAGCCGGTCATACCGGGACACGTAGCCAAAACCCGCGTGGATAGACTGACAGGCGAAATCAAGTGGCACGACAGCCTGCCCGACGCGCTGGCCGAAGCCAGGCGCGAGGGCAAGCTCGTATTCTGGGTTCACATGCTCGGGCAAATCGACGGCGCCACGTGAAGCGCCGGAAACAGCATGAGAGCCGTGTCGCTCTCACAAGAACCTGCATTTTCAGCCCTCCAGTCCGACTTTGTCTGTGGAGTGAAGGACATCTCCAGGGAACGTTATGCCGGCGTCTCCCGGAAACACGATAAGGACGGGCAGGCCATCAAAACCACCAACGGAGCCGGCCCGCACAACCTGCAGCTCTTCATGCTCGCCCCGGATGGAACGGTTCTGCACTGCCTGCCCGGTTACTGGCACCCCGCCGACCTGGTGCGCGAGATGGAGCTTGCCTACCAGCTCTACGACGTCTGGACCGACCCATCCCTGTCCCGCCCACAGAAGGACGAGCTGTTCAGGCAGATGCACACGGCCCACGTCAGGCAACATCCGCGCGATATGGTCTTTCGCAGCCGCATGCAGGGATTCGACCAGCAATTCGAGGCCAAGCACCGGCTGTATACCTCCGACACCATAAGAGATCCTGAGTATGTCCAGGTGGTGCTTCAGTCCACGGGGAAGGTCCCTCCGCAGGGTTTCAAGACCACGGATGAGATTGTCCACCAGCGCATGGCACTGAGGCCGTTCCTGCCATACCAGGACTTCGATGTCGCCAGATACACCGATTACGGTCGCCCGTTCTACGACAAGCACGAAGACCAGCGCGATCTCAGCGGCCAGCGAGTCGCCTTCGAGCGCGACCGGGATAAGCTCATCGGCAAAACCGACAACCTGCCCGGCAAGCGCCGGCCCACACGCAACAGCTTCCAGAGATACCTCATGCAGCGAGGTATGCAGTATTTCCTGAGGTATGGGGTGGCGGCAGCGACCCGATAACCCATCAGTATGCCGGCGTGCGCTCGTTCCGTTGGCGATATCACCAGCAGCCTTCCCGTTCACGAAACCTTCACGTAAGTCGAGGTACGGTTGAGCATGTCTGAGCGATTCAGACAAGCCAAGAAGAACAGAGGGACTTGGGAACGGGAAACAGGAGCACGCAACGTGAAAGCGTCAGAGAGCACACAGCGATGGATCGTGGCACGAGCACATCGCTTGCCACCGAAGCGATGTGCCGGCTGACCGAGACGCTGCAATTGCGGTTCTGGCTTTAAGCAAGCACCGTTCACAAGCTGGAGTCGTCCGGAGCCAGGAGGCCGGGCGGCTCTTGCTTATGAGGCACGGAACTCTGGTTGCCTCGCCCCCTTCGACGGCAATTAAACATTTCTCCAAATCGTTACCTGGCAGGGCTTGACGGGCATGACCGTTTTGAACCTCCTGGAATTATCCGCAACCGCTGGGTGGCTCCGCAGCTGATTCACCCGATTTGGTGCGGACCTTACGACTGCTCTGTCAGAGAATCGCTGCAACGATTCGCCTGATCGGGTGCCTCGCTCAGAGTTGCCGGCCAGCCCGCAACCTGCTCCCCCAGGAGGAATGTTCCCATGGTATGTCTGAGAATTCACTGCCGGATGCTGATACCGTCGGCCCGCCGTCCCTGGCTCGGGTACCTTGTCTATTGTTGCCTTGCTCTCCTACTATCCCTGTTTGTCAGTGTGAACATGGCTAGCGCCGCACCTTCAGGTATGAGGCTCCAGGGCGTCAACATATCAGGCGCGGAGTGGGCCCCGCATAAGGTCCCCGGTGTTCACGGCGTCGATTACATATTTCCGACTGATTATGAGATCGATTACTTCTCGTCGAAAGGCATGACCGTTATTCGCGTGCCCATCCAATGGGAGCGCATCCAGCCCAGCGCCAACGGTGCTTTTGACGCGACTTACTTAGGACGTCTGGACGCTGTCGTTGTGCGGGCAACCTCCCGGGGACTGTCGGTCGTAATCGACCTGCATAACTACGGCGCGTACCAGAACGTCACTGTGGGAGTGCCCGGCGGTCATCCCAACGAAATGTTCGCCGATTTCTGGCGCAAGATGGCCGAGCATTACCGGAACTATCCCAATGTCATTTTCGGCCTGATGAACGAGCCGGTCGGGCCGACAATGACGGCCAGCACATGGCTTGCATCGGCTCAGGCTGCCATAAATGCCATTCGGGCAACCGGCAGCAAGCAACTGATCCTGGTGCCGTCCACATACTGGGGGCATCCGGTCGATTTCGTGCAAGTCAACGCCAGCGTGATGATCAATGTCACCGATCCGGCCGACAACTACTCATACGATGTGCATCAATATCTGGACTATGACGGCTCGGGAAGCCATCGAGACTACCTGAGTCCCAGCGACGCAGTGGCGACCCTGAGCAGCTTCACAGCCTGGCTGCGCGAGCACAATCGTACCGCATTCCTGAGTGAAATCGGCGTCACATCGGACCCGGGAGCTCTGGCATCCCTCAGCGCCATGCTGCAATACATGCATGCCAACCCGGGGCAGTGGACCGGTTATACGTACTGGTCCGCCGGCCCCTGGTGGCAGAACTACATGTTTGGTGTGGAGCCGGTAAACGGGGAAGACACTCCGCAGATGAAAACGCTCATTGCCAATCTGGGCAGCACGACTGCGCCACCACCACCACCACCAC
>DATNRD010000433.1:0-8747 GCA_036703665.1 Candidatus Obscuribacterales bacterium | reverse complement strand
TGAGGCAGGGCCGGCCGGTGGAGGCGCTCGCCATGGCCGAACAGGCTCTGGCAGCCAACGACCAGTTCGCCATGGCGCACCTGTTGAAAGTCAACACGCTGACCGGTTTGCAGCGAGCCAGCGAGGCGGAGGCGCATCTGTCCGGCGCCTTTGCCAGGCATCCCCTCAACCTTCCGGTAAACGACATCTACGTGGACTTTCTCATTTCACACGGCAAGCCGGCTGCCGCACTGGAGCCGGCACTGTGCTCGTTTGCCGTGAGCGCCGCCCTGAATACAGGGGCAGGCCGAGAGCGCCTGGTCGGGACGTTGCTGGCTGCCAGCAGCAGGAGAGCCATCCGCCGGGCGCTTGCGGCCACGGACGGGCGGCTCGACTCTGTCCCCGGCAAACGTGCATACCACCTGGCTGTCGCTGACCTGCTGGATAAGGTGACGTTTTTCGATCTGGCCGCAGCCGAGTACAGGGCAGCAGCCGCACTGGCACCGGCAGACGCGCGGCTCTATGAGCGGGTCGGCGACTACCTCGAGGAAAAGCTGCGTGCCCATGGTCAGGCGCTTGCCTTATACAGGCAAGCCCAGGCTGGCGGAGCAAGAGCGAATGACCTGGAGGCGAAGATCGCCAGGGTGGCACAATTGAGCCAGATGTACGAGCACGATCTGATATCCAGAGCCAGCGACGACTGCTTCCTTGCCGTGCAGCACTGGCTGGGCAACGTGCGCGCCACGCCCGGAGCAGCCCCGCCGGCGCGCCGCCCGTTCGTGCCGGCCTTGACTGCCCGGAACATCGGCGTGCTGGCGGCGGTCATGCTCCTTGCTCTGGGCCTGCCGGCGTGCCTCTGGCGGAAAGCCCGGGCGCCACGCACCGCGCCGCCGGTTGTTCCGGGCAAGCCGTCCTTCGGGCGCAGGCAGCGCGGGCATGCGCTTTCTGAGTTCGGCCCGGCGCTTATGATTCTTTTGTGCCTGGGCTTCTTTCCCCTTATCGATTTCATCAGCGTTGGCTTGCAGTACAGCGGCTGCTGGTATCTGAACTTCCTGCAGACCCGAGAGGCGGCGCTGACCATTAAGATCACGGAAGGAAAGGTCGACGGCGGCAGCATGGAGGTAGCCAGGCGGAGGGCCGAGGAACTCAGGCGTGCCTGGCGCGAATCAGGCATCGGCAAGTTCTGCAATGTCGACCAGGACAAGCCCTTCGAGCAATCGATCAACATCGACAGCAGCGGGGGGCCGGCAGCCACATTCGTCAGGGTGACCACCAGGGTCTCCTGCTATCCGTTCCTGCCGATTCCTTTTATACCGGGACTGAACAAGTCATTCTCGTTTGCCCTGACCTCCGAGCGCCTGGTAGAGGACGTCAGCGGCTGATAAAGCGCAGTCCTGGAGCGCCTGCTGCCCGGTGTATCATAGGGGCATGGCAACTCCGACGCGGCGCCTGCTTTACCTATCGGGAATTAGCCCGAGATGGCCAAGATCCTGATTGTCGAGGACGACCTGGATTTTTGCTCCATGGTTGAGGACTGGCTCAGCCATGAGCACCACATGGTCGAAACGGTGCACGACGCCGCCGACGGGCGGCACCGCATGCTCTACGAAGAGTACGATTTGATCATCGTCGACTGGAACCTGCCGGGCGGCAGCGGCGTGGAGCTGGTCAAGGAGCTCAGGAACAAGGGCGCGACCACGCCGGTGCTTCTGCTTACAGGCAAGTCGCTGGTCTCGGAGAAGGAGACCGGGCTGGACGCAGGCGCCGACGATTACCTGACCAAGCCGGCCAACCTGCGCGAGCTGTCCGCCCGCGTGCGCGCCCTCCTCAGGCGCGCCTCGGGCGCTGCCTCCAACGTCTTGAAGGCGGGCAACCTGACGCTCGACCCGGTCACCTTCAGGGTAACCAGGAACGGTGAGGAAATTGATCTGCAGCGGCGCGAGTTTGCCCTGCTGGAGTTTCTCATGCGCCATCCCGACCAGGTCTTCAGCGCCGAGGCCTTGCTGGAGCGTGTCTGGGCATCCGAGTCCGACGCCACGCGCGACGCCATCAAGACTTGCCTGAAGCGGCTGCGCAAAAAAATAGATGTCGAAGGGCGGGAGTCCGTAATTAAAACCGTACACGGGGTGGGATACAAGCTCAAGGCGTGAGCGCATCTGCTGTGGCCCGGGGGCAGAGGGGGAGGCAAAAAGATGCAAATCAATCTCCGGTTGTCCCAGCAGGCCCTTGTCCTCATTGCCGTTCCGCTTTTGTTCGCGGTGGCATTCGCAGCTACGCTTTACTCTGCGCTCAATCAGGCACAGACGGAAGTGATGCGTGCCGACTGGGCAAGGAGGGTAGCCGCCGGCAAGTCGAAGCTCACCAAATGCATGGTCGACACCCAGGCCGGCATGCTCAACTTCATGTGGACCGGGGACAGAAACTGGCTTACCTTGTGCCGCACAGGAGTAGACACTCTCCCCGAGCGCTTCCGGGAGCTGGCCGCTCTGGTTTCCGAGCAGGAACAGACAGGCCGGTCCGGACTGGCGGCACAAGCCAGACTCGTTGAGTACCGGGACCTCTTCAGGCAGCTCCTGGATAAACTCGAGAGGCGCGAGCAACCGGACGCCGCCTTCCTGTCCAGGCTCAAGGACAGCTCACGGGCGCTCGCAGCGGAGGTTCGCAAGCTTACAGCCCACGCCCAGTCGATCGAGCAGGCCAGCCCCAGCCTTAAGATTGAATCGAGAAAACGAGTGCTCGCGCTTCTGTCCGGCGGCTTTGTTGCCAACGCAGTTCTGGCAATCGCCCTGGTCGTCTATTTCAACCGTGGCGCCGCCCGGCGCTTCGCCAATCTCATGGACAATATCGGCAAGATTCGCCGCCGTGAGGCCCTGCCGCCGGCGATGTCCGGTCGAGACGAAATGGCCCAGCTCGATGGGGTTTTTCACGAAATGGTCGAGGCACTCGAGATCGCCCAGCGCAAAGAGAGAGCCGTGATTGAAAACGCAGCCGACGTCATCTGCTCGATCGGGCCCGACTTCAAGTTCCAGTCAGTGAGCCCTGCCTGCCGCGCCGTCTGGAAGCGCGGTCCTGACGAGCTATCCGGGCAGCCGTTCGAGAGCATTCTTCAGGAAGCCTGCCGGTCCGCCTCGCTGGCAACCCTTGCCGGTCTCAAGAACGGTCCGGACAGCGGCTCGTTCGAGACCCGCGTGGCGCTCCCGGACGGCACGGTCATCGACATGCTCTGGTCGGCCCGCTGGTCGCAAGACGAGCAGGCTTTCTTCTGCGTGGCGCACGACATCACAGCCAGGAAAGTTGCCGAGGACCTCATCAAGGCCAGCCAAGCGAGGATCCGCCTGGTAATCGAATCTATGCCTGTCGGAATCGCGCTCCTCGATGAGCGCGGGGTAATCGAGATGGTCAATCCGTTCCTGGCAAAGCTGTTTGCAGCCGATGACGGTCTTGCCGGCAGGCAATTCTCCACACTCATCGCCGCCGGTGAAGGTGACAGCGACACGCCCACGCCGGCAAGATTGCGGGCCGAGCTGGGCAGTGGCGCCGGCGAGCTCGCCGCCCGGCGCAGCAACGGAGAGACCTTTCCTGCAGAGCTGTCACTGGCCGAATTTTCCCTGGGCAACCGGCGGCGCTGGCTGGTAATCATGCGAGACGTGAGCGAGCGTCAGGCAGCACTCGAGTTGAGACAGCAATTTCGGGAGATGATCAAAGCCAACCTGCAAATCCCGCTTGCCTCGATTCGGCGGCTGCTCACCGAGCTGTCGGACAGCCCGCCCGAGGGTCTTTCGGAACGAGGGGTCCAGCGCCTTAAGCTGGCTGACCGGAACGCCGATCGCCTGGTCCTGCTGGTAAACGATCTGGCCGACCTCGAGCGTCTCGATGCCGGACAGTTCAATCTCAATCTGCGCGCTGCCTCGGTCAGCTCAATCATCGCCAGGGCAGTCGAATGTGTCCGCCCGGATGCAGAAAAACGCAAGCTATCCATCGAGGTTTCAGCAAGCGAGGCGGAGATCTTCGCCGACCCCGACCGCCTGGTCCAGGTGCTCGTCAATCTCCTGTCCAATGCCATAAAGTTTTCTCCCGACAGCGCCGTCATCACCGTTTCGGCCACGGCGACGAACCAGTGGCTGGAGTTCCAGGTTCGCGACAGAGGTCCGGGAATTCCGGCGGCTCAAAGAGACCTCATCTTCGAGCGCTTCCACCAGGTCGACCTGGCCGATGCGCGCGAAAGAAAGGGCACAGGGCTGGGGCTGGCCATCTGCAAGGCGCTCATCCAGCAGCACGGTGGGCAGATCGGCGTCGATAGCGAGCCGCTCAAGGGCAGCACCTTCTGGTTTCGCATCCCCACCGGCTGCCGCCAGCCGCGCACAGTCCAGGCGGGGGCGTAGGCTATGCTCATCAACTTGAGACTGGCCCACAGAGGATGGATGTTGATCGGCATTCCGCTGGTCTTCGAGGCGGCTTTGATTCTGGTAATCGGGGCAATGCTGCAGCAGGTAGAACAGGAGATTGCCCGCGAATCATGGGCCAGGGACCTGCAGCGGCACCTGACCACGCTCAATGCGCAGCTCACGGCCGCCGCCACCGCCGCCCAGCAGTATGGTGCCACCGTCCGCGGTGAAGAGCTGGACAAATACCGGCGAGCGATGCAACAAGTGCCGCCTGAGTTCGCCGCCCTCCGCAAGCTGGGTCAAGGACGCGATGACCTCCTGGAACGGCTCGGCAACCTGGAAGAGACGGTGACGAAGGCGAAAAAGGTGCTGGACCGTGGACTGGCAATGATCGAGAGCGGCAACATCCCCGGATCGTTCCGCCTCCTGTTGCCTCTGGTTCCGACCATGAGAAGAATCACGCAGGAGGTCGACGAGCTGACCCGAACCGTGGAGACGATTGTGGAGACGAGCCCTGCGGTGCAGATAGAGTCCAGGCGGAAGGCTATGAACATCCTGGCTGCGGGAATGGTACTGAATGTGCTGCTAGCCGTGGCGCTCGTCTTCTACTTCAACCGTGCCACCGCCGGCCGGCTGGCGGTGGTCACCGATAACGCGCGCCGCTTAGCCAGAGGCCAGGAGCTGAACAGGCCGCTGACCGGCAGCGATGAGATTGCCCTGCTCGACGCCGTATTTCACGAGACCGCGGACACACTGGAGAAAGCGCGGCGCAAGCAACGTGCCGCAGTCGACAATGCTGTCGAGGTTATCCTGTCCGTTTCCGAGGAGGGGAAGTTCACGGCCGTGAATGGAGCTGTCGAGCGAGCCTGGGGCTACAGGAAAGAGCAACTGCAAGGCAGGCACGTCACCGATGTCATTCACGGGCCGGACCGGCAGGCCGTTGCTTCCTTGCTGCCGGCAATAATGAGCAAAGGCTCGGCCGAGCCGTTCGAGTGCCGGCTGGTCCGGCCGGACGGCAGCCTGCTTGCCGCGCGCTGGTCATGCCTGTGGGCCGAGTCGGAAAGGTCGCTGTTTTGCGTCGCGCACGATATCAGCGAGCGCAAACAGGCCGAAGATCGACTGAGGGAGAGCGAGGAGGCCCTGCGCACGATTCTCGAGATCATGCCGATCGGCCTGCTCATCGTCGACGACGAGGGCTTGATCGATTCGGCAAACCCGGCTGCTGTCGCCATGCTCGGATGCACGCATGAGGAGCTGTCCGGCACGCACGTTTGTCGTTTGACGGCAGCGCATCGGTCCTTCCGGCCGGTCGCCTTCCGGGAAAGCGACCTGGCCGCGTCGCTGGATCGCACAATCGAGCTGGATGCGGCAAGGAAGGACGGCAGTCTTCTGCACGTGGAGATGTCCACCCAAGAGTTTCAAGCCGTCGAAGGCAGGCGCTATCTTGTCGCCATGGTCGATGTGAGCGAACGGCATGCCATCGAGCAGCTGAAGAGTCAGTTCGTGGCGATGGTCGGGCACGACCTGCGCACGCCGCTGGGGGCGGTGCATGGCTTCATTACCGCACTGAGCGAAGGTGTCTACGGCCGGCTGGCGGACGACACCGGCAAGAAGGTTGCCGAGGCAGAGGACCAGGCCGCGCAGCTCATGCAGCTCATCGCCGACCTGCTCGACATCGAAAAGATAGAGTCGGGCAGCTTTCAACTCCAGCTCGAATCGGCCTCACTTGGCAGGATGGTCGAAAGAGCCGTCGAGGCTGCCTCCGGTGCGGCGGCACACCGGCACGTGGGCGTGCGGTCTTCGGTGCCCGACCTGGAGGTTGTCGCAGATCAGGAACGCCTGGTGCCCGCCATCACGAGACTTCTTCTTTATGCAATCGAGCTGGCCCCCAGAGACAGTCAGGTGGAAGTCTCCGCGTCCCAGCAGTCTGAGGCTCTGGAATTGCGCATCACCTGCCAGGCGCCGCCCTTGCCACCGGCGGTGCAAGCCGGTCTCTTCGACAGGTTTCTGCACAGCCAGGCTCATGCGGCTGGCGGAGCCGGCAGCCGCGGGCTGGGTTTGGCGCTGGCCCGTGCCCTGGTAGATCGGCATGGCGGGCAGCTGGGTGTCATGTGCAGTCAGCCGGCCGGCCTGACGTTGTGGCTGCGCCTGCCGCGCGCGGCGGAAAGGCCGGCCGCCCCGGTCACGTAACGGCGAGCATCGCCACCGCAGCAATTGCCCGCGATCCAGCCGGTTGAACCCTGGCGCGGACAGCAGCTTGAGGCGCCGGGCTGCCCGGGCCCCCTCAATTCCCCTGATAACCCGAAGCCGTCTGGGGACCAGTATATTGAACCGGAATCGTAAGGGCGGTATCGAGCTGAAACTGGAAATTCGCCCCGGACGGAACGATGACGTCATGGCCCCTGCGCAACAGTCCACCTGCCAGATTGACCAGGCCCAGGAAGTTGGACGGTGAGGAAAAGGCGGTCAGGTAGTTGGCACCAAGCGGATAGTTGAAAGGAATGGTTCCCGCCCCTGCCACCACCTCGCTCAGCGTCGGCGTCACGCCCATGTTTTCCATGCGGTTCATCCAGCCTATGCTGCCGTGAGTGTCCGTGTAGGGTATGGCTCCGTCGCCTACTGCGCCGAGCCCGCCCAGCAGGTGCCCGCTCACGGGAAATGTGCGGCCGTCCGGGAGCTTGAGCTCGCCGAAGGTAACGCCCAGCCCGCCGCCTTTTTCCATGAAGCCGGCTCGCTTGGTCTGCGTTATGTGCCCGCTCAAGATCGACCCGGCCGGCACGTACCCGCAGCCCTGCAGCGGGACGTTGCGCGCCACCGATGCTTGAACCGGGTCGCCGTCCTTTGAGCTTCTGGAGGAGATGGCTGTGACCAGCACCAGCGGCAGCGTCAGACCCGGCGGAGCGTATCCGGTTCCCGATTGCGGGAACATAGGCCCGTACGGGCTGGGATAGGTAGGCGAGCCGTCGCGGCTGTAGGGTGGCGCCGGGTAACTGCCTCGGGGTACCAGCACATAATGGCGCGCTCCCGGTGGCCAGTAGGCGTAGTACTTGCCTGCAGAGGAGCCGGGCGCTGCCGCCTCAGACCCGGCCGGGCCGGCAAAAGTGCCGGTGGGTCCCCCGTCAGGGCCCGGCTGGTCGGCAAACGAATCGGCCGGGCTGCCATAAGGCCCACTGGCTCCCCCTGGCGCTGGTGCCGGTGCGGTGCTGCCGGCAGCATCCTGGGCCCGGGCAGCGGGGGACGCCCAGGCTGCCGTTGCCAGGCACAGCGCGCATGAAAATCCCGCGCGGAGGAAACGAGTCAAATACGTACGGCGCATCTTCTCACACTCGTCCTTTCCAGCGTAGCTACTGTCGCTGCTTGCCAACACTGGCTATATACCCGGCGGTGGGGCATCGCCCAATAGCTTTTCAGGGTCCAGGCGGAATATGCGAATGAGGTCGTGCGAGGAAGTGAAAGCCGGCGCAATCGCCTCCGGATGCTCGCCCAGCAGGTACCAGAGCGACACCTCCGCCGGGCTGACCATATGCCCTACCCCGCGGAAGAAGGGATCGACCATCAAGTATCTCGGTCTGGCATAGCGGATTACCCTCATCACGCCGTCCGCTTCCAGCGGCTTTTGTTTGGCGATGCTCCAGAAATCGATGGGCAGGGGGTACACGGCTTTGCGCCCGGTATACAGAAACAGCAGCGGATCGTTATTGCACACGAACGTATCTTCATCGCCCGTGTGCGCCTTTATCCACAGGAACGTCTCGTAATAGTCCGAATTGCCCGCCTGGGGGCTGAAGCGGGGCGCTCTTTCCCTTATGCCCTGCTGGTATCGAAAAGCCATTTCCGTCGACTGATAGAGGGCTCCGGCCACCAGATACGCAGATAAGGCGACAGCCAGCACGGCGCACAAGCGTCTGTACTGGACCCTCATGAGGCGAAAGGCGGGCTTGGCCCACCGCCCGATAAATCTGAACCCGCAAAAATACAGGTAGTAAGTAAAGGGCAAGAGCGGCACGATATATCGCCACTCCAGCCTTACAGGGAACAGGCAGGCTGGCACGAGGCAGACGAGAACATAGATCCCTGGCAGCGAAAGCCTCCGGACCTCACGGAACAATCCTGCCAGAAGCACCACCTGCAGTGCGGTGAAACCGATGCGGTATATCAAGGTAAAAACCAGGGGCGACAAAATCCAGAAGGGGATATGCGACAGGAAGGGGAAATATGTATTGGTCTGGTTGAACAGCGCAGCCTCGTAGAGCGACCTGGCAATGGGAAGCGCCTCGGCAAACGCGGGAGGTCTTTCGCCGGCAGGCGAGACATAGCCCGTGTAAAAGGAAAGAACATCCGGCAGCTTCTGGTACTGCGACCAGCCCCAGAAAACGGCCGGCG
>DATNRD010000432.1:0-3088 GCA_036703665.1 Candidatus Obscuribacterales bacterium | reverse complement strand
GTCGGCTGGTTCCAGCACCCGCCAGCAGCGCACGTAGGACTCGCCCTCTGGCGCCCTGCCAGCGCGCCTGGCAATGACTATGGCGTTATTCACTTTCTCACCGGCACGGGCGGCGAATACACCCGGACCCAGCTGCACGAGGCTGGTGATCTCGCAATGCCGTGCAAGCTCTTGCCGCAGCCGCTCGTAGCGCTGGAGAGACATGAAGCTTTGCTGGCAGATCATGCCGAGATAGCCGCCATCGGACAGCAAACGCAAAGACAGGAGCAGGAAGGCGCCGTACAGATCAAATGCCGCCGGCTGATAGTGGGCCTTGACGATGGAGGAAACCGCCGCAGGCATGAGCCGGTGGCTGAGGTAGGGCGGGTTGGTGACGATGATATCGAACCGGCGCGCAAGAGAACACCGTCCCAGCTCCAGCGGTGTCCCTAGGTGGTAGAGCGGCAGGTCGGCCGGAGGAGGCTCGACGCCCAGCCAGAGGCTGCCTACAGCCTGCCGTCCGGCTTCTGGTGAGCCCTCCACATCGAAGTGAAAGAGGTTCGGCAGGGGAAGCTCTCCTGAACTCAGCAGCTCCCTGGCGGTGAGGTAGAGCGAGAATGCTGCCGCTTGGAGGACAGCGGCGTCGATGTCGCACCCGTAAATCTGGTTGCCGAGAACTGATGCCAGCGCGGCGCTGGTTGCCTGCTGTCCGGCGCTCTGCTGCTCCGCCACCAGTCTCCTCAGGGCGAAGCTGAGGATGTGCCCGGCACCGCAGGCAGGGTCGAAAAAGACCGGATGCCGGTCCGCTGTCTGCCGGCAATAGCTGCCGACGGTTTCCTCGACAAGAAATCGTGCGATCCATTCGGGCGTGAACCACTGCGTCAGGGCAGGCAGGTGGCGCGGATGAATGTCGCGGCTGCTGACGCTCTGCGGGTTGGCATCAGGCGACATGCCGGCCAGCACCAGGCGCGATTGCTCGCCCAGGCACTGCGCTGACCATCCCGGCAGATGAGGGTCGTCGAGCAAGGGCCGGGCCTCGGGACCGGACAGAAGCTCCGTTGCCTCCCGTACGAACGTGCGGTCGCCGGAAACGGTGCTGGCCGATTCGGCCAGCACCGTAAGATGCCGGCCAAAAGATGATTTATCGACCAGCGGCTGCCCGCCCTGAAGCAGCGCCCCAAACAGCGGCAGAACAGGGCTTTCGCCAAGCCAGGCAGGCAGGAGCGCGCGCCGGGCCAGGCAGGCGGTAGCCAGCACCGAGATGACGGTCTGGCGGGCCAGCCGGTCGCTCACGGAAATCGACCGCCGGCACAGGCTCTCGGCGACGAGTTGCTCGAGGCGCCGGGAAAGGCGCCTGGTGAGCCGGAGCCGGCTCCTGTGGCTGGAGGGCGAATTGCTCTGCGCGCTCCCTGCTCGTTGATCCTGTCTCACGCTGGCATTATGAAAAAAGACGCCGCGGATTTCAATGCAGCCGGAAGCATGAAATAAGGCTATAGTTCGCGGACTTAAGTTGTCATTTGGTGTATAAAGTCCGTTAGTAAGGTGAGCTAAACCGTACGCACAAGCTCATCCGCGTGGGCGGTGAGCTCCCTCACTCAGGCAGTAAACCAGCTCGAGCAACTGAGCAGGTCATGCACTGCAAAAGCAAATTTCGTTAGTAAGGATTCGGGAGCTTACCATGTTCAAGGCAGGGCTTGAAGACGTAGTAGCAGCAAGTTCGACGATCTGCGATGTCAACGGCAAGGAAGGCCGGCTCATATATCAGGGCTACGACATCCACGACCTGGCCAAACACTCGACGTTCGAGGAGGTCGTCTATTTGCTCTGGTTCGGCAGGCTGCCTACTAAAGTGGAATACGAGACCATATCACGAGAGCTGCGCGTCAACAGGAAGATTCCTGACGACGCACTCAAAATCATGAAGAGCTTCCCTAAAGGCGCAGGACCGATGGAGGTGCTGCGCACGGTCGTTTCGATGCTTTCTTTGTGGGATCCAGATGCCGACGACAACGGCCGGGAGGCCAACATTCGCAAGGCCACTCGCCTGACGGCGCAGTTTCCCACGATCGTGGCTTACTGGGACAACATTCGCAACGGCAAGGAGCCGCTTGCCCCGCGCGAAGACTTGAGCCTGGCGGCCAATTTCCTGTATCTGCTCACGGGCAAGGCACCCGATGACCTGAGCGCGCGCTCGCTGGACATAGCGCTCATCCTGCATGCCGATCACGAGCTGAACGCTTCCACGTTCGCCGCGCGGGTTGCGGCTGCGACGTTGACCGACCTGCATTCCGCGATCGTCGCGGCCATCGGCACGCTGAAAGGTCCGCTGCATGGCGGTGCCAATCAGGAGGTCATAAAGATGCTCCTGGAGATAGACGAGCCGGGCAAGGTCGACGGTTTCATCCACGACATGTTCCAGGCACACAAGAAGGTGATGGGCTTCGGGCACAGGGTTTATAAGACCGAAGATCCACGTGCCACCCACCTGCGGAAAATGTCTGAGGAGCTTGGCAAGATCCGCAACCAGACAAAGTGGTACGAGATGTCGCGCCGGATCGAGGAGCTGGTCCTCAAAGAGAAGGGTCTGTATGCCAACGTCGATTTTTACTCGGCTTCGGTCTATTACTTGCTCGGTATTCCCGTCGACCTGTTCACGCCAATCTTCGCCTGCAGTCGCGTGGCCGGGTGGACCGCGCATGTTCTCGAGCAGTACGCCAACAACCGTCTGATCCGTCCGCGCGCCGAGTATACAGGCCCATCGAACCTGCAGTACGTGCCTTTGAATAACCGATAGCAGTGGTCGAAGTCGAGCCAGCCAACGGCGCCGGCGCTAAAACGCGCTACAGCGAGGCAACGACGCTGAGGAAGCGTCGGCCGCCGAGCGTCTTGACGCGCGGCGGAGCCGATGCAAGGCGACGGAGCGCTTATCTAAATCCCAGCGCGACTCTTGTAAGCCAGATAGATTTTCTCCAGGAACAGCTCCGGGGAGTCCCCATCTGCCGGTTGTTGCAACCTGGTCCGGAAGTAAGACTCGAGCTTGCGGGCCAGCAACGGCCTCTGGCTGCGGGAGAGCCTTTCGCGTCTCTCCAGAAACGACAGGAGGAGATCG
>DATNRD010000431.1:0-5702 GCA_036703665.1 Candidatus Obscuribacterales bacterium | reverse complement strand
CTTCCTGTGCAAGACTCGCTACCGGCTGCTGGCTAGGCTTTGCCGGGTGGGTCTGACCCCCACTAGGTCACTTTGCAAGGTTTCTGTGTTAGTCTCCTATCACCTCCCCCTTGCCACGCTTTTCGTGGCGCACAATGCCGTTCACTTTACGGCGGATTCAGATGAAAACCCTGGGGACGCAGGCGTCCCGCCTGCTTCGGAGCAGCCAGCCTGTCCGCTTAACCGACCGGCATTGGGTCTCACCGCTAATCGCAGCTGACGCGCGTCGGCTCGGCTCCAGCCGGGGCGGATGGTAAGGTTTCGGTCAAGACACGTCACCCGCCTCGGAACTGTCATCCTCTTACGCAGCGCGAAGGACCTCGTGTCGGCACAAGGAGATGGCTCCTTCGGTCGCGGTGCTCCCTCAGGACCGCTCTCGCTCCGCTCGAGCTCCTCAGAGGATGACAGTTTCCGGGTTCCATCACCGGTGCTGGCCGAAACGTTAGGCGAAGTGAGCTTGCTTCATTCCCAGGTAGTAGGGAGCTATCCGGGCGATGGTTTGCTTGAAGTCGGTAACCGGCATATCCAGCTCGCGCCGGGCCTTTTCGTTGCTGAAGAATATGCACCGCTGGCTCAGCCAGGCAATCTGGCGGGTCAGTGAAGGGCGCAGGCCGAAAATTGGAAAGACCGCCTCCACCGCTGCCCCGAGCGGCTCGAGAAACCAGCCGGGAAGCGTAAAGGCAGGCGCCCGGCATCCGAGCACAGCCGAAGCGATGGTGGCCGCCTCGCGGTACGTCAGGTTGGCGCTGCCCAGGACATAACGCTCGCCTATCCGTCCCCTGGTCATGGCGTTGAGATGAGCGGCAACCACATCCTCTATGTCGCAGAAGGTGACGCCGCCCCTCGGGCACCCGACCAGCCAGCCCCGGGAAATAGCCAGGAAGATGGTGCGATGGTGAGGGTGAGTGTCTCCTTCTCCCAGGATGATGCCGGGCGAGAGAATCAGTGCCGGCAGCCCGGCCTCGACAAGCTTCAGGACCTCCAGCTCGCCTTCGTGCTTGGAGTCGCAGTAATTGAGCCCGCGCCCCGCCAGGTTGTAGGTCATGTCTTCAGTGCCGATCTCTCCAGGGGCCGGAATCCCCATGCCGGCAATCGAGCTGGTGTGTATGACCCGCTTGACCCCGCAGGCGAGTGCCGCCTGCATGACGTTGCCAGTGCCCACCACGTTTATCTGATGCTGGCGCTGCCGGTCGCTGCTTCTGTAAGAGATGAACCCCGCCAGGTGAAAAACCATGTCGCAGCCGTCGACCGCTCTATGAACGGCAGCATAATCCGCGACATCTCCCGAGAAATGCTCGACCGGCAACCCGGACAAGGCGCCCGGATTTGCTTTGCGGCCGAACGTGCGCACGCGGTGCCCATGCGCGACAAGACGCGGCACCAGCTTGCTGCCGATGAATCCGCTCGCCCCAGTTACCAGGATCTCCAAAACAACCGCCTTTCTTGACTTCACGACTTGGCCCGCCCGACTTCGGCCGTCGGGGCAGGCGCCCGGTCTGCTGCGTACGTAGCCATGGCCTCCGGCAAGGGCGTCGGGTTGATACCGAATACGGAGACCAGGGCATTCTCCTGACAGACATTATCCTCATTGGCCATGATCACCTGATCGCGGCTCAAAAGCGGCACCGGCTGCAGCGCCTCGCAGGCAGCAGCCACACCTCGAGCAACAAACCCCGGCAGCCCGACGATCGGCTTGCGGACCGCGAGCACCGCCATGAGCGCCTCGACCAGCTCCCGCATCGTGACGATGTCCTGGCCGCCAATCTCGAGCGTGCCCTCGGGGGGCGATTCACCAGCGATGCAAGCCGCCAGAGCCTGGACAAGATCGCCTATGAAAACAGGTTGAAGCCTGTTAATACCGCCATTTATGAGCGGCACGGCTCGCCCGCGCACGATTATCTCGCTCAATCTCTTGATCAGCTTGCTGTCGCGCCGCCCGACGGTGCGCCCGACAATGAGCGAGGGACGGAGAATGACGTAGTCCAGGCCGGAGGAACGAACCACCTCCTCGGCCTGCCACTTCGTGCGGTGATAGAGGCTGGAAGCACCAGGGGCGGTGCCGAGAGCCGTCACCATGAGGATCCTGCTTACGCCGTTTGCCCGGCACTGCTCCACCACCTTAGCAGTCAGCTTCTCGTGCAGATATTCCAGGCTCTCGCCCTTGACCGGCGCGATGCTGCCAATCAGGTGAACAAGGCAGGAAGCACCGGCGAAAGCTCGCGCGGCGGACGAACTGGTGTCGCCTGGATCGGCTTGCACCACGTCCGCCCCGGTCGAACGCAGAAAGTCCAGGTCGCCCTGCCGGGCCGACGGCCTCACCAGGCAACGCACGGGCACCCCCGACTGCCTGAGCCTGGCTACAAGATGACTGCCCACGTAGCCGGTGGCACCGTCGACGACAACCGCCTGCTTCACCAGTCCGGATTCAGCCACTCGAGGTCCTCCCGCGCGCTGTAATGCGGCGCCAGACGGCCTTTATGAGCGTCACCTCGCCTACCTCATTGCCCTGGGCCTTGTGTCCCAGGTACTGAAGCAGGTAGCCACCGGTCAAAAGCAGAGCTCCCTGCCCAAAACGCCCGCCCAACACAAAGTAGAGCCCGGCGAAAGCCATGGGAACGCCCGCCAGGTGCAGCACCGCGTTGGCCGGATGGGAATGCCTGGCTATGTAATCCACCAGGAAGGCACGCGTGCCCGCAACGGCTTTTGCCAGCACGCTCATACGACATTAACCTCTCTTGTTTGCCGGCCGGCAGGACGCGCCCCGAAATGCGCCAACGTGCGGCGCATGCCTTCAGCAAAGGGTATGCGATCCGTATAGCCGAGCTCGCGCTCGGCCTTAGTTATATCAAAGCCCTGGTTCACGCCCGCCAGGCGGAAGGCTGCCCGCGAGTAACGGCCCAGCTTTCGCCGCATCTCCATGGGCAGAAACGGTGCCACCGTCGATACTGCCTCACACACGAGCCGGGCGACCGGCCCGGGAATGGTGCGCGTTACTCGCGGGTAGCCGAGCCCGTCGCATATGGCGTCGAACAGCTCCTTCTTCGTTACTTTCTGTCCGTCCGTCAGATTGTAGACCTGACCGTAAGAGGCCTCGGTGGAAAGAGCCAGCTCCACGGCCCGACAGAGGTTTTCGACGTAGATAACGTTGGTCTCCTTGGCGCCGCCGTCGATGAGCATTGCCTTGCCGGCGGCCAGCGAATTAATGAGGCGCGGCATCCAGGCGCGCTCGCCGGGTCCGTAAATGAAGCCGGGTCTAAGGATGGTAACCTTAATCGCCTGACCGCCGGCGTAGGCCATGACGGCTTTTTCCGCATCCACTTTCGAGTCTGCGTAGGCTTCGCCGCAGTAAACGAGCGGCGCCGCCTCGGTCAGGCCGTACTGGTCGCCCTGCCCGGTTATCACCGACAGGCTGCTTACGTGCAGGAAGTGCTTCACTCCTGCCTCCAGCGCCGCGGACAGGCAAGATCTTGTCCCCTCCACATTGACGGCGGTGATCTCTTCGCGCCTGGCCAGCGGATCGACCGAGCCGGCTGCGTGCACGACCGCATCCGCTCCCTTGAGGGCTTCAACCAGGCCGCTGCGGTCGGACAGAGCTACACGGGCAATGGAGACAGCTCCTGCGACCTTGCTCAGGGCCTGCGTGTCGCTGGACTGCCTGACCAGAGCCTTGACGGTCAAGCCGCGCTCGGCAAGGTGCCTGACCACATGGTAGCCGACCATGCCGCTTGCCCCTGTCACCGCTACGGTAAGATGTTTCATCTCTGCCTCTCTTCACCACCGATGTAAAGCCTAAACGCCGGTCCCTGCAGCGCTGGCAAGGAGCTCCAATTGCGCACCGAATTCGGTGCGGCACGACAGCAAGGGAATCTTCACCTGCGCTTCCGGCGCTCCTTCAGATACGCGCTTTTGCCTCAAGCGCGTGTAAGTACCGGCCGGCACCACCACCAGTCTCGGGGCAGCCAGCCGGCGCGTAGCTCGTTTGTCCTGATACTCGGGATTCTGCCCCTGCAGGCTCTGGTCGAAGACCCTTACAAAGCCGTCGCGCACGGGCTCCGGCAACTCGCCCTCGAGCTCGGCAAAGCAGGTGTAGTACGGCGGGCTGCCCAGCTGCACGGAAGCCGTGAAGTGCTTGATCTGCCCGACCGCCAGCTGGCGTGTTGCATGCGACAGGGCCACTTTCACCTGCTCCTCCGTCAGCTTCTCGCCTGTAATGGAGCTTACGCCGAGCCCTTTGCGCACGAACTGTATGACGGGCGTGGCCTCGTAAAAGCCCACTACCTCAACCAGATCGTTGATGTTGTACCGATAGAGCCCGGCCGCGGTGGTGAAGTGAATGTAGTAGCGCTTGCCTGCCTCGATCTGCTCCACCGTGAGATAGGTGGGCGTCCCGCCTTCCATCGCTTCTTCCGGGACAAACTCGAAAAAGTGACTGGTCACAGCCACCACACCACCCGCCCCCTCATTCGTAAGCGGGATCGAGCCGCGCCCCTCGCTGGCCATGTAGCCGAAATCACGCACAGGAACGTTGCCGTACAGCGCTGGAAGCTGGTCTAAGTAGAATGCCATCGGCCCGCCTTTCCAGCAGGACAGAAGCGCCATACGCGGCCAGACGAGCCGAGGCAGCAACTGGCCGTGTGTGGAAAGCACGTTGTCCAGACGGCGCGCCGTTTCCGGATCGGCTCTGAGCTGCCGCGTAAAGGCATCGGAGATTTCGGCAGGCGGCATGTAGCAACTCTTTATCGTGCCGTCGCGAATATCGCGCACGAGCTCCGCCCCATGGGCGCGAAGCTGATCCGACAGAATTAGGAGGCTGGACGGGTTGCAGCAGAGTATGGCGGTGACGTTCTGCGCCAGAGCCATTCTCAGCATCAAGTAATACTTGACGTCCACGTCCTTGAGCTTGCACAGCTCGTACGGCAAGGCGAAAAAGCGACGAATGATGCCGGGCTGCCGTTTGTTAAGCAACCCGGAAACAGCGCCATACGGACGCCCGCAGGGCACCCGGCCCTCCTCGTCGTTGCTCGAGATGATGAGATATTTGCCCTGAGCTCCTTCCGGGTAATCCTTGATCATGTGGTAGTTGTGGACCTGGAAGGCGTGAGTGTAGTCGCGCAGATGCGACGGCGTGATCGGGATGAACTTGGGAGCGGCTGTAGTACCGCTTGTGGTGGCATACATGAACGGGCTCTCGGCGGTGAGCTGGTTCGGAATGCCGTTCATGCTCGCTTCGATGTAGGGCAGAAGATCCTCATACGTTGCCGGGGGCACTGAGGACTGGAAATCCTTCACGCAGCGAATCTTGTCGAAGCTATGCTTCTTGCCGAAGATCGTGTCGCGGTTGGCGGCGACAATCTGCATGAGCTTATCCGCCTGAGCGGCTGCCGGCTGATGCACGGCATCGCGAAACTTGCGGATGTGCGTCAACTCGCGCAAGAACTGCCCAACGGCAATTATGGGATGGACCGGCACCACTTACGTCCTCCTCATTAAGCGCTCGGCGGCCACCCCCGGCTCCGCCGGCTGGCTCCGTCGCTGACGCGACTCCGCATCCGCCAATTGCTCCGGAGGCTCGCCTCCTCCGCTGGGGCTGTTGCCTCGCTCCACGTCGGTTCCAGGCTCCGTCGCTGCCTCCGGCAGCTTCTCGCAAACGTAGAGGCGAGTCC
>DATNRD010000430.1:0-4394 GCA_036703665.1 Candidatus Obscuribacterales bacterium | reverse complement strand
GGCGGCACAAGCCCTGGATGGGATGCTTGCTTCCGAGCCGGTGCGTGGCATCTTCGCGGAGCGGCAGGAGGGCACGAACGAGTTCGCCATTCGGCGCGGGATCGAGCTGGGCGCCGGAGAGAAGGTTCTCGTGGTCGAGGACGTTACCACCACCGGCGGTTCGGCGAAGAAGGTGGTGGATCTGGTCAGGGAGCTGGGCGCCGAGCCTGTCGCCGTCGGCGCCATTGTCGACCGCAGCGGCGGCGCTGCGGTTTTCGACGTGCCCTTCTTCTCTCTGGTCAAGCTCACCCTCTCCACCTATGAGCCGGGAGCCTGCCCGATGTGCAGGCAAGGGCTGCCGCTGGTAAAACCCGGCAGCAGCAAAAAAGCCGTCGCCTCGTGAGGGCCGGTCCGGCCGTCATTTCTTGCTGTTCTTCTGCTGCATGAGCATGTGCAGGCAGAGCCTGGCTTCCGAGTCCTTGGGCTGGAGCCTTGTGGTGGTGAGCAGCTCGGCTATGGCGCCGTTGATATCGCCGGCGTCAGCCAGGGCCAGCCCCAGAGATCTGTGCAGGCGCGCATTGCCCGGGTCGAGCTTGAGAGCCAGGCGGTAATGGTTGACGGCCGCGGGATGATCGCCCAGTTTGTCGTAGACCCAGGCCAGATTCGCGTGCGTGTCAGGATCATTGGGGGCCAGCGACAGGGCGGTGCGCGCTTCGGACCGTGCTTCCTCCAGCTTGTTCATGTTCGCCAGCGCCCAGGACAGTCCCTTGTGAGCAAGCGCGTAGGATGGATCCAGGTCGACGGCGCGGGAATATTCGGAAACGGCCCTGTCCCACTTGCCCAGATTGCCCAGAGTTTCGGCCAGGCGTGCGTGAGCGACGGGATCTTTGGGATCTAGGTCAATTGCCCGCTTGTATTCGTCGAGCGCCAGATCGGTTTGCCTTACGGCCAGGTAGCACTGCGCCAGTATCAAATGTGGTACCGCCAGTTTGCCGTCCAGTTTTATCGCTGCCTTGCACTGACCTATAGCCGGGCGATACCAGGTTTTCATTCTGTAGCACTCGGCCAGGTACGCATGAGCCAGCGCGTTCTTGTGGTCGCATTTGAGCGCGGTGCGATACTCATCGGCTGCCTGCTGATGGTCCCCCTGCAAGCGCAGCGCCTCTGCCAGTATGAAGTGGGCGTCACTGCTCATGGGGCGCAGAGACACCACAATTCTGGCTTCTTTGAGCGCCTCCTGGTAATCGGTGAGGGCAAGGAGGATCTTGGCCAGCATGAAGTGGGCTTTGAAGTTGTTATCGTCCTGCTTGAGGACGGACTGATACTCGATGAGCGCGTTGGTGTAGTCCTTGCGCTCGAAGAAGGAATCACCGAGCTGCATGTGCTTGTCGATCGCCCTGGGATTGGCAGGCGGCTTCGGGACGTTCAGTCCGATCTTTTCTGTGGGGGCGTCAGAGCCCTTGCCGGAGGCCGCTCCCGACTTGAGCCGAAGGAGTTTGAATGCAAAGGCGTCCGGCCCGGGCTGGCACGCCAGTGCCAGCGTTGCAAGAATCGCAGCAATGGTGAGAGCCCTGGTGCGCATTTCGCAAGGAGTCGTTGCCAAGCCGACAATAATCTAACACCATTGTCAGTAATTGTCTAAGTTAAAGAAACGCCCCTCTTGGCTACGCCACACGCCCCTAATTCCAACATGGTTCGGATAACACTCCAATTGGATGCTTTTGGGCGTCATCCCCTTACGACGGAGCCCTTCGCACACTCTGGTATCGACCGCTGCGCACGCACAGCATCCGCTCAGGGCAGGCTCTGCGACGAAGGATCTCGTAGCTGAACCGGCATCCTGTCCACGCGTGCGAGATCCTTCGCTTCGCTCAGGATGACACCAGTCACCCCAGCATGATTTGTCATCCTGAGGAGCGCAGCGACGAAGGATCTCGTAACGGAACTGGCATCTTGCCTAAAGCTGTGAGATCCTTCGCTGCGTAAGAGGATGACATCAGTGGAACGGCCGATAAATGCTTATGCGAACAGTCTCGGCTCTACTCCGACAGGATCTCGAACTCGATGATCTTGTCGAGCCGGAAGGTGCGTTCGGCATGGAAGACATGGCAGTAGCCGTTGAGGTAAACGTTTCCGCGCCAGCAATGCACCGAATGCGGTGTCACCGTTCTGGCTGCCGTGCGGCCGTTCCTGTACACCAGCCGTACAGGCAGCCCGGAGTCGATCGCTTCGCGGATCCATTCGAAGCCGGAAGGCATCGACTTCAGTTGCTCGTATCCTTCTTGCGCTACGTCGGTAAAGCCAAGGGTGTCGCAAATCTCAACCAGGTCTCCCCAGGTCGTTACATGAGGCGACATGCGCAGCAGCTTTATCATTAGATCGCGCACATGGTTGCTGTCGGCAAGCGCACGGTGATAGCCTCCGTCATCGAGGGCAAGATATTCGACTAGCGTTCTAAGCTGGTAGTTTGGCGCCGCCGGCAGGATGGCGCGCGACAGGCCGAGTGTGTCGAGAATGGCGTTGTCGGGAACAGGCATACTGAGGCGAGCCAACGCGATTTCCAGAAATCCCACGTCGAACGGCGCGTTGTGCGCAACTAATACAGCGTCGTCTCCGCCTAGCCAGTCGAAAAAACGCAAAACGACCTCTCTGAGTGTTGGTTGTCCCGCCACCATCTGGCTGGTGATGCCGTGGATGGCTGTTGCGTCGGGCGGAATGTCCGTTTCCGGATCGATGAGTTGTGAGAAGGAGGATACGATCTGCCCGTCCAATCTGAATTTGACTCCGGACAACTCGATCAGGCGGGCAGCCAGAGGCGAAAGACCTGTCGTCTCCGTGTCGAATGCTACAAACTCGAGATCGGCCAGCGGTGCCTGGGGGTCGGGAGGTGACATGACTCCTTCAGCATGATGATGAACAACGGGTTATTCCATTATAGCCGCCGGCGAAGTATAAAATTGAATCAGGCGGTCCGCGCAGGTCGGGGGATTGATTTGCATGAACACAGCAGTCAGATCTGTTGTCCTTGCCCTGGCATTCCCTTTGTGCCTGTTCGTTCCTGCGCTTTCCTCGAGCAGCCAGCCGGCTACAGGAGCCAGCATTCACGAAGAGATCACGCGGGAGGCACTGAAAGGCACCATATCTGATGCTAACCTGGACTTCATGATAAAAGCAGTCATAAGCCAGGAGGCGCCCGGCAGCGATGGTCTGGCGGAGCCGCGACGTCATTTTGGTGACGGCAATTTCGCCGCGGCAGTGGCGTACATGGACAGGGAGAAGAAGCAGGCGCTCAATTATGCCGCAGACGCCGACAAGGACGGGGAAAATCGGGGGCAGGTATTGCGCCATCTTGGTTTGATGCTGCATACGGCCCAGGACTTCTACATTCACAGCAACTACGTCGAGCTGCAACTGGAGGATCCGCGCAGGAAGCAAGATCCGCTCGGGTTGGAGCTGGTTGAATGGGCCAGGGTTCCAGACGGCTACGTGGGCAAGGAAAGCGGGGCAGCCCTTACCGCAGGCTGGGCGGACACCGGCAAGCCGCCGGAATCTTCCGGCAGTGCCGGCTCGGCCGGTGGGTCCCGGGACAACCCCGGCCCGAGCAAGGGCAAGAAGGCGGCAGGGGGAATGACCTATCTGGATATTGCCAGAGAGCTGGCCGTAAGAGAGACGCAGCGCCAGTGGAATCTTTTCGAGGCGCTTGTGAAAGGGCGCTTCCACGAGCGAGCCGGAGCCATTATTGCTGCCTTAAAGCAAGAAGCAATTTCCGCTGACGCCTCGCCCGATGCCAGCCCGGAAATTCCCGAGGTAGATTGAAAGCCTGCTCCGCCGCACCGGGTCATCGTCTCGACTGAGACCAGCGCCCGCAGTCGGGGCAGTCTATCTGTGGTGTGAGACCCGGCCAGGCGTGGAAGGTTCTGCGCACGCCATCGAAGCGAATCAGCTCGTCGGCTGCCGACGCCCCTGTGCGGGCAATGAGCTTAATTGCTTCCAGAGCCTGGAAGGAGCCTGCCATGCCGCACACGGGTGAAAAGCGTGCTCTTTGTGCCTCGGCAGGCGGCAGATCTTCCTCGCCGACCTGCCTGAGAGCGCAGCGCAGGCAGGCTGACTTGCCGGGCACCATGGTGAAAAGCTGAAATGAGAAACCCGAGATCGCCACGTGCACGAGCGGCCGGCCATGCTGCATGCAAACGTCGCTGGCGAGCAGCTTGTCCTGCCAGTCGGCGAGGGCATCCACCGCCAGGTCGTAGCGTCTGACAATATCCTCGGCCGTGTGGGCATTGAAACTGCCGGCAATAGGCTCGACGGCCGCGTCGGGATTGCGAGGGGCAATGTGCTCCATAACGGCGGTGGCTCGGTGGCGCCCGAGGTCGTTGTTGGAAAATAGTGTCTGGAAGTGGACATCCTCCGCGGAC
>DATNRD010000429.1:0-6255 GCA_036703665.1 Candidatus Obscuribacterales bacterium | reverse complement strand
GCAAAGGTCTATCACTTCGCGAACGGAGGCTCCGCGATCGGTCCCGAGATTGATCGCGTCGCTCACCGGTCCACGCTCGAGGTGGGAAAGCGCCAGGACATGGGCCTCGGCCAGGTCGTTTACGTGAATGTAATCACGAATACAGGTTCCATCAGGCGTGTCATAGTCATCACCGTTGATGTCGAGGATGTCCTTGCGTCCGGCTGCCGTCATGAGCGCAAGCGGAATGATGTGAGTCTCAGGATCATGAGTCTCTCCGATCATTCCTTCAGGATCGGCACCGGCTGCGTTGAAATACCGCAGGGCTACATACGACCAATTCAGCCGGATAGCGTACGCTTCCAGTGCTTCTTCGATCATGTGCTTGGTCAGTCCGTAGACGTTGACCGGTTTCCTGGTGAAATTCTCCTGGATGGGGAGGGTTGGCGGAATGCCGTAGACCGCGCATGAGGACGAAAAGATAACCCTTCGTATCCCTGCTTCTTCCATGGCTTGAAAGAGCGTGAGCGAGGCTATCACGTTATTTCGGAAGTATTTGAGCGGGTTGGTCTGGGATTCCCCGACGTAGCAGCTGCCGGCGAAGTGCACTACTGCCGAGGGAGACAGCCTGCCGAACAGCGAGCGCATGGCGTCCAGGTCACCAATGTCGGCTTCTATCAGCGTGACGTGACCGGAGAAAGGCTCCAGCGCCTCTTTGTGTCCAAGGCACAGGTTGTCCACTACCGTAAGCTGGCTGTCGGGACGATGCTTCAAGTAGCAATTGATAAAGTGGCTGCCGATGTACCCGGCTCCACCGGTGACGACGATCATGCAGGCTTTCCCGAAGACAACATGGTTTCCTTAGGCTAGGATGAAGGAGACGCCTTGTCCCACGCTGGCGACATTGTTCCTAGAGTCTCGTGTCCTTTCCTTGGCTGGGCTTAATCCTGTCGGTGCGTGCCGTGTTGCTGTCGGCAATCTGCCAGCCCAAATCGCGAGCCCGATCGAGAAACTCCTGGCGCGTATGCACTCTCAACCACTGGCACTTGTCAGGTGCGTAAAGAATCATGCGCTCGAAGGGAAAAGTGCCGAGAATGAGCGTACCGGATCGATCGACCAACGCCCGGTCCTGACAGGTCAGCCGTCCTGTCACTACGGTTCCATTGATGTTCTGGTTGTTCAGGGTGGTGCGAATTAAGTTCTGGAAGTCCCACACCCCGTCGACAACCGGCGCAGAGCCGCTCGCATAACGCGTGATGCCGCCGATGATAATGGAGTCGCCGGCTTTGATCTCCGCCTGGTGCTGCCGGAGAAAGGACATTAGTTGTTGCTGAGCCTGCCACGAAACCACCCAGGGCTTTGCGAACTGCCAATCGACCAGTATGAACAGGCCGGCAAGCCCTGCCACCACCGCCGATGCCAGGGCGTCTGCGTACCTGCGGAGGGGCGCCCACATAGCCTCCTTGAGGACCCCGACGGCCCCTGCGATAAGCAAACATGCTCCCAGTGAGCCGCAGAGATTCACGCGATTTCGCCAGGTGTCAATAGAGGGCATGTGCTCCGGGCTGAAGCCGAAAATCGTATACGACATGACGAGGGTGACCGCTCCCAGCAGCAACACCGAGAATTTTCCGCCGGTCGTCGAGGCCGGGCACTTACTCACTTTTAGAAGGCAGATGAACACCGCGCCTACAGCCAGCGCCAGCAGGGCCTGGCAAGCAAGCGAAAGCCCATCTTTGAGCGCGTCTCTGGCCATGGAGATACAGAACGAGAACATATACGGCGAAAGGCTTACGTTAAGCCCATTGCCTACGACGCTGAGGAAGTTGGACAGGCTGTAACAGGTCGAGTAATGCCAGCCGAGTTTGAGACTGGGCAGCAGCCAGGCGCGATATAGTACCATGCTCAGGGCAATCAACAAGAACGGCGCTAGCCAGGCTGCCCACCAGAGCCGCTGGTGTCCCGTGAGCTGCCCGGGCTTGAGAGCCAGCCAAGCGAGCAACGGGTAAAGAACGACCAGGGGCAAAGTCTGTTCGTAGTTGTAAACACTGGCGAAGTATGCCAGCGCTGACCAGGCAACAAGAGCGGTGCGGCGCTCGCCCAAACCTTTCAGGTACAGCCAGAGGCTGAGTGTGAAAAATGTTGCGCTGACATGCTCGGAGGAGGCTACGATGTAATAGTGTGTTGCGTCGTGGGTGGGATACACCAGGAACAGCACTGCCCCGGCCAGGGCGACCGGGGTGGCGCACAACCTGTTCAGCGCCAGGAACAGAAAGCAGGCGCCAAGCCACTCTGAGACATAGCAGACTATGTGGTACCAGAGCGGCTTTTCCCAGAACAGAAAGAACAAAGGTCCGAAGTGCAAGGCCTCGAGGGGGCGGACTATGATCCTGCGATCCCAGAAAAGCGCTGATATGATTTCGGTCAACGAATGTGGAACGAAGTGCAGCTTGCCGAAATAGATCCACTCGTCCTGGTATACTCCGACGCGCTTAACATTTATGCCGAAAGCCACGATCTCAATGATTAGCAGGCAAAGGAGCGGCCAGAGAAACTGCAGTTTGCCCGCCGCTGCATGCAAACGCGTCCCTGCTTCAGACTCACTGACAGGAGCTATGGCTGTGTTGCTCATGGAGGATCGGGTGATTGTCCAGCCGGTAAGGGCGCTTGTTGCCAAGCGGGTCCTCCATTCTACCAATTGGTTTCGCCTGGAAGTGGTTTGCTCGTCTAATGTTTAAAGCGGAGGGCTTGAAGCTGCCAGCCGAGCCCCGCCCGGCACCCGGCCGAGGCGGCTGGGAGTCCGCCATTGTGCCTGTTGCAAATACCATAAGTTTGAATTCAAGTGGTGCCATGCCGGCCCATAATAAAATTGATCTGAGCGGAGCTACATGAACTCGGCCGGCGCGTACCGTTGTCGGCTGCCTGAGAAAGGAAAATTGCCGGTGAGAGTCTGCCTTATTTCCCGTGAATATCCGCCCGACACCGGCTGGGGTGGCATCGCTACCTTCGCCCATCACCTGGCGCACGGGCTTGTCAGTCTCGGACACGAGGTAGAGGTGGTGGCGCTGGCAAAGGATGAGGCCAAGACAGTCTTTCAAGATAACATTCGCGTTCACCGTGTCAGGCCACATGAGATGGAGGGCGATCTCGGCGCTATGGCACTGTGCATGCCCTACAGCCGGTATGTGCTGCGCACGAGCGCCGCGCTATGGAAAAAGTTTCACGAGCTTCACGCCAGCCGCCCCTTTGACGTCGTAGATACCCCTGAGCTGCTCGCCGAGGGGCTGGTCCCGGCCGTGACAAAAGCAGCTCCGCTACTTATAAGGTTGTATACGCCTCATTCGAAGTTCATTGCCGAGCAGTTGCACAATGTAACCGCCTCGTTCGACCACCAGTTTGTTGCTTTGCTCGAGCGAGTCGCCATGCTAGCGGCAGATGTGATCACATCCCCGAGCGAGGATCTGGCCGACTTTGTGTCCCGTGATCTCAGCATCGATCGAGATACGATCCACATTGTGCGCAACCCGATCGACCCTGTCGAGTTTAGCCCTGATGGCGAGCGGGTCGACACCCCGGCCGGGCGGCTGACCGTACTTTTTGTGGGCAGGCTGGAGGAGCGGAAGGGCATTCACTATCTTATCGAGGCCGTTCCACCGGTGGCAAAGGCCGTTCCAAACGTTCGATTCCTGGTGATCGGCGACGACACCAACAACGCCAAAGGGCAAAAGTCGGTGCTGGCTGAATTGAAGGAGTCGATCGGCCGGAAGCACTGCCAGGCGTATGTGGAATTCATCGATCGGGTGCCGCTGTCGGAGTTGCCCAAATACTATCGATCGGCCGATGTGTGCGTGGTTCCTTCGGTGTACGACAATTCGCCGTACACTTGCCTGGAGGCTATGGCTTGCGGCAAGGCTGTCGTTGGCACCTCAGCCGGTGGCACGCGAGAATACATCGTGCACCAGGACTCCGGGATCATCGTCCCGCCGCGAGATTCCGACGCTATTGCCGAGGCTCTTGTGGCCTTGCTCAAGGACGACAGGGAGCGCGTAAGACTGGGGGCCAACGCGCGGGCTCGGGTGCTGGAGAAGTTCCAGCGCACGGAGATCGCCCGGCAGACGATCGAGCTTTACAGGCAGGCGCAGGAGTCCTTTCAAAGACGCAGCCGCTCGAGCTTCTATCGCAAGCCTCCGGCACAGGCTCTTTGCGATGGCGAGCAGCTGGCCTTCGCTTACGATAAGATGCTTTACGATTTCCTGTACAGGCATTCTTTGCGGTTCAGGGTGAACCACTGGGCGACCCAGTTTGTCAAACGCCCTCGTCTATCGGTAGCCCGCATCTTTGTTGCCGTAGCCAGGAAGCTGTGTATCATGGCCAGAGTGAGGTCTGAGCGTACACCAGACATCATCTTGCAGATGGAGGAGCAGATCCGGCTCAGGCAGCGTCGCACCCTGGGTGAATGCGCGGACTCTCAAGCAGATCGAGAACCGGCCTTGAGAAGTTGACCAGGGCGCGATTGCAAGCACCGCGGAAGGGCTGCTGTTCTAGCGCGCTGGCGTGCCAGAGCCGGCCTGCCCGGCGTCGCTGTGTTGCCTTGCCTCGATAGCCATTTCCAGTCGGGCGAGTCCTGCCGGTGGCGCCTTAAAGCCGGCCAGCCGGCAGATGTAGCCGGCTGCTCGCGCGGCTGCCCTTGCCATGGTGAGGCGAGGCCTGTCCCTGAGCATGCTCAGCCAGTGGCTGAGACGAAAGCGCCAGGAGTGCGCATAGAGGAGGTCGTAGAGCATCTTGTCGTAAGAGCCGATCAATTCCTCGGCCGCCGACAGCAGTCCGGCCGGTTCGTGCCTGTAAAGCGCAAAATCCTTAGTGCTTGCGAAGTTCGCACGGGCCAGCTTGTAGAGCGCTGCCGACTGCCGGGCTATCTCCTTGCGATCGAAATTGGCCACGACATGCTCGCGGGCAAACTCGCCCATGCGGCGCCTTTTCTCATCATCCGTCAGCAGCTCCAGGAGCGCCTGTGCAAGCGCATTTGCGTCCGCCGGCGGCACCACAAGTCCTGACTGTCCATGAACAATGTATTCCTTCATGCCGCCTGCGGTAGTTCCAATAACCGGCTTGCCTGTGGACAGGGCTTCGATGCAGGTAAATGGAGCATTGTCGTACAGGGACGGCAGGACGCAGATGTCGGCTGACCGATAGTACGATGGCATCTCGGAGTTCGGTACTCCGGGGATGAACGTGACCTTGTCCGTGCAACCAGACTTTCGCAGCATTCGCCGGAGCTCCGCCAGTACGGACTTCCTTCTAGCAGCCGTGTTGGTGTCGCGCCCGATCAAGACAAAGCGCACGCGGGGGAAAACGCTCACCACCTTCGGAATAGCCTCCATCAGGTAGTAGACGCCCTTGCGCGCCTCCAGGCGGCCGGCAAAGAGAACCGTGAGGTTGCCGTCGGCGTTCAAGGCTCTGGGTCCGTCCGGGCCGAACTTGCCCGTATTGACGGGGTCGCGCACGATGGGTATGTTCTGGCGCGGGTAGTTCATGTCACGGCAGATGTAATCTGCCAGGTCCTCGCTCGGCGATGTCACGACATCGGCAGTCAGCATGGTGAGCCGCTCTAAAAGCGCGATGAACTGGTGATCGAATGCTTCCGTGATGTTGTGGAGCCTTTCGTCGATGAACTTGAAGTGGGGAGTGTAGAGTCTTACAACCAGCGGTGCCACTCTGGATGTCGCCACAAAAAGCCCCTCGGCAAACATCTCAGGCGCTTCCACAACGTCGAAGGGCCATTCCGTATGGATTGCCAGAAACTTTCGCCACAAGGACGTAATCTGCTTGAGGATATTGTGGCTGTACGGCATGGCAGTGAGCAATCGCTGCCTTTCGGCGAGCAGACCGGTCCACGCAACGCGATGGACGGTGATGCCCTCATACACAACAGAGGCCTCTCGCTCGTCGGCGGCAAGGGCAATGACTTCCACCTGGTGCCCGATCTCGTGGAGCCCCAGCGCCAGGTCGTGCACAAACGTGGCAATCCCGCCCCATCCAGTGTCGGGGGGGAACTCTCGGGAGATAAGGCAGATCCTCATGGGGCTATTCTAGTCTCAATCGGCGTCCTGAAGTTTGAGAGCTGATTAAGCGCCTGTTGCGGGGCGGCAGGTCAGTAAATGCTCAGGGTTGAGGAAAGCGGGTTGGCAGGCAAAGTTACGACCCTTACCGTAAGCCCCCTCACCTCGACCGCTCCAGGCTCGGCGGTACGCCCCGAGAAAAGGCTATCCTGAGGGT
>DATNRD010000428.1:0-2056 GCA_036703665.1 Candidatus Obscuribacterales bacterium | reverse complement strand
GCCTGCGTCAGACAATGCTTTCCCAATAAATTGAGTCTGTATCTGTCAGCCGGACTGCCCATCTTTTATCACGGGCCGGAAGACTCCTCCGTGCATCGGTTTATGGAGAAGTACCCGGTCGGTGTCTCATGCAGTGCGGTCGATGTAACTGCTCTGGCAACCGCAATAGCAGACACTGTCACTGATGCATCGCTGGTCGAGCGAGCAGCAGAGGCGCGGCAGGCTGCCATTGAGCAAGAACTGGGTAGCCAGCCCTCCTCCCAAAGACTGGCAAGGCTGATCGGGGCGCTCCCGCAGGAGCTACAGACTGCGCCCGCTCCGCTCTCCCCGGCGGCGACCGCCGCCTATCTCTGAGCGGGGAACAATTTCCACTGCTGGAACCCGAGTCCGGCGCCTGAACAGCCGAAGTTATCGAGCAAATCGCGCGGAGATATGCCGCATATGATTAACCTCGGCATTTTCCGGAATTCAGCTCGCCTTGGCCGGCCGCGCGGCGACCTGGATGACTGAACAGCTGGCCAGGCTGCGGTGCCGGGGGCACAGGGTCAGAGCCGGCATCGAATCCGAGGGACCGCTTTGTCGGGGACGGTTTCGGTCCGCGCGGGCAAGGATACTTCCTCGAGATCAAAAAGAGCGTGTCGGAACGGGGGCTCGATCATGCTGAAAGCCCTTGGCCGGATGCTGTCGATCCGATAGGCATCAGCGTTCGACCTTGCTCTTGACTCGGGCGGGCACACCCATGACCGTGCAGTTGTCCTCCACGGCACCCACCACGACCGAGCCAGCCCCGGCGGTTGCCCATGATCCAATCTTGATCCTGGGAATCACGATGGTGCCGATACCGAGAAAGGTGCCCTGCCCGATAGTCACTTCGCCTGCCAGGCGGCACCCCGGCGCTACATGGACATCCGAAGAAATGACGCAGTCATGGTCAATGGTCGCGGCAGTGTTGATTATGCAGTTCGTATCTATGACAGTCGCGGGGTTCACCACAACGCCGGCCAGTACAACGGTGCCGCCGCCTATGGTGACATCACCGGCAATGATCGCGGACGGATGTATGATGGCTGCAGCGCGCCAGCCGCGTTCTCTTGCTTGCAAGAACAACCGCCGTCTGGCCCTGTTGTCGCCAACGGCCACGACGAACCAGGGCTCGACGAAGCCATCCATGGTCGGGCTGACAGGCAAGCCGCAGAAGGAATCGCCCTCTGCGCCGGCCTCGTCGACGAATGAGAGCACTTGAAAGCGACCTTCTTTGAGGATCGCATCCAGCACCACCTTGCCGTGCCCGCCCGCACCGATTATGACGATTCCCGAGCCGCCCGAGACGGTCACATCATCCTCCTTATCGACGGCGCGAAGCGGTGAATGCGATTGATTGCCGCCGCCAGCCGCTCGACATCGGAGCCGGACATGCGCGAGTATAGCGGCAACGTCAAAACCCCCTTGCACAGCCTTTCGGTCACAGACAGCCCGGAAGGGGCGGTCCTCGCTCTGCCTGACCAGTAGCTGTGCTGGTGGCAAGGTGGGTCGAAGTAACGGCGAGTTTCTACTCCCTCGGCGGTCAGGGCGCGCTCGAGCCCGTCTCTGGTCAAACCGAATTGTCGTTCATCGATTGCGCAGGTGAGATCCTTGTAGGAAGACACATCAGCGTCATGAACTTTCTGCCAGCTAATGCCGGGGGTATCCTGAAGCAGCGCCTTGAGCTGCGCGGCCAACTCGCGCTTGCGAGCGGCAACCGCCGGCAGGCGCTCGAAGCTTTTCAGCGCCAGCAGTGCGCTCAGCTCGGGCAGGCGCCCGTTCATGCCTGGCAAGGTTAGATTGTAGTTGCCGTCGTTGCCGTACTCGCGCAGTCGAGTAAGAGCTTGTGCCAGCTGCGCATCGTCGGTTGTGACCATGCCTCCCTCGCCTGCTGGCACGAGCTTTGTCGGGCTCATGCTGAAGATCTCGCACCAGCCGGAGGCGCCCAGCGGCACCCCACGATGTTGGGCACCGAAGCCATGGGCCGCATCGAATATCAACGGTATCCCGTGGCGTTCGGCAATGCGCCTGAGCT
>DATNRD010000427.1:0-4251 GCA_036703665.1 Candidatus Obscuribacterales bacterium | reverse complement strand
GAAGAACTGCCAGGCAAGCTCGCGTCCCGCTACGTTGTTGAGAACCGATTGCACCAAATATGGTGCATTCTGGGTGCGGACCTCTCCGCTGATGCTGCGCTCCAGCGTTCGCTTGATAAGGTTCTCCTGGCGGAAGCCCGCCAGCGAGAAAAGGTAGCGTTGTTCCTCCTGCGGCGTTCTTGCGGCTTTGTACTCCTTCGTAAACTCGTCGTAGACATCCTCTCCGCCCGCATGCGCCAGAATGTTTACCAGGGCAGGCACGACGTTGGGGTCGATCGATGTCTCGTCGCCCTTGTATTGGCGGTAAAGTTCCGCCGCCTGCTTCTGTGTGTCGGGGTCGTTGCCCAGGGTGCCCATGGCCCCTGCCAGCATGCCGCGCAGTTGCCTGGTCAGCTCGTCCTCGCCGTCTGCCGGATGCCAGCCCAGACGCCTGTGGGCCGGCCCGACCAGCTTGCGCACGAAAGCCTCGAAGCCCGCACGAACGCTGCCGGGTATGGCCCGGTTCAGGTAGTTGAGCGAGCCGATGATGAGCGCCCACACGTTCTTGTCCGTTTCCTGGCCAAAGAGGCCGACGAGCGACACGTACTCGGACAGGGGAGAAAGCCCGGCGACGACGGACGCCCAGGTGTCGCCCAGCAGGTTGAACCTCTCCATGGGCGCCAGCGCCGCGCCCAGGTTTGCCTTGAGCCGGTCCAGCAGCTCCGGCGAGTAGCGCACGCGATAGAATCCGTGCCCGCCTTCGTTGACAACCAGCCACTCCAGGTCTGAGTCGAAGTCGACGGTTGTCGTGGCCCTGTCCATGAGCAGTTTCCTGCTCACCACACCGGCTTTGGTCTTCGCCCGCAGCATCACGGGGATGTGGAACGTCGTATCGATTGGCTCGCCTTCGGCCAGGTAGAGGAAGCGCTGCTGAAAGAGCGTGACGCTCTTTGCTCCTTTTACTTCGACCGTCACCAGCGGGTAGCCGCCCTGGAAAATCCAGGAGTCCATGAGCTGCCGCACCGGCTGCCTGGATGATTCTTCCAGGGCATCCCAGAGGTCGGTGGTTTCTGCGTTGGCGTACTGGTGCTTCGTAAGGTAATGGCATATGCCGTCCCGGAAAACCTCGCCCCCGAGATATTGCTCGAGCATGCGCAGAACGGAGGCGCCTTTCTCGTAGGTGAGAACGTCGAACATCGCCGAAGCCTCGTCGGGATGGCGCACAGGAAACTCGATCGGTCGCGTGCTGCGCAGTCCGTCCACGGCAAACGCCGCCGCGCGCGATACGCCGAAGGTTTCCCAGCGCTTCCACTCCGGCTTCCAGGCATCGACTGCCAGCATCTCCATGAAAGTGGCAAAAGCCTCGTTCAGCCACAGCCCGTTCCACCACTTCATGGTCACCAGATCGCCGAACCACATGTGCGCTATTTCGTGAGCGACCACGTCGGCGATGCGCTCCAGCTCGGCGTGCGAAGCGGCGCCCTCGTCGACGAGCAGCGCATTCTCGCGGAAGGTGATGGCGCCCAGATTCTCCATGGCGCCCGAGGCGAAGTCCGGAATGGCGATGAGATCCATCTTGTCGCCCGGATAGGGTATGCCGTAATACTTCGAGAAAAACGCAGTGGAAGCCTTAGCGCTCTGGCGGGCGAATTTCGAGAGATGCTGCTTGCCCTTGACAGACCAGATGCGGATGGGCGACCCGTCGACCTCGATCGGCTCTGAGCCCTCGAACTCTCCTACGATGAAGGCGACAAGGTAGGTCGACATCTTGATCGTGTCGGCGAACACGACTTCCTTTTTGGTGGTGCCTGCCAGCGGTGTCTCCGATACCACAGCAGCGTTGGAGATGGCGGTCAAGTGCTGGTCTACCACCAGGCGTACCTTGAAAACAGCCTTGCGATCGGGCTCGTCCCAGCAGGGAAAGGCGCGCCGCGCATCCGTTGCTTCGAACTGAGTGGTGGCTATGACTTTCTGCTCTCCCCGGTCGTCTTTATAGGTGCTCCGGTAGAAGCCATGAAGCTTGTCGTTGAGAACCCCGGCGAAGGCTATGGCTAGCGAGCCCTTGCCTGGCTCGAGCGGCTCCGGGAAGGTGAAGGTGGCCCTTTCGCGCTCCACATCCAGGGCAATTGTGGCTTCCAGGTGCCTGCCGTTGGCTGTCCGGAAGGCGACCTTGCTTATGTCGAGCTCGGCGGCATTGAGAGTGATTTCAGTCACCGGCTGGTGAACCGCAACCTCTATCGCTTCTTCGCCAGCGAAGGTGAACTTCTCGAGATCGGGGATCAACTTGATGTCATACCGCTCCGGAGTGACTGTGCCGGGTAGCCGGTAGCTCTCCACGTCGCGGTCCGCAACTGCTGTAGTTTCGTTGACCATCTACGCTCTTTCGCCTCTCTGTGCGCCTCTTAAACGAAGGTAATCGGACAGGTTACCACATCGGATCCGTCTCTGCGTTAATCCAGCATCGCCAGAAAACCCTCATGCAGAGCCGCTGTTGCCCGGCGGCGGTTGTCACGAGGGGCGTGGCTCGCACCGGGCTGCCCTATCGGCGCTGCCGGCTGCCTGCCAGAAGCGCCAACATTAGATGTAGGGCCGCCGCAGCTCAATGGCAGTAGAATTATCGATCTCAAGCCATCGTCGCCTCCGACCGAGCCGGAGGCCTCGACGACACCTCAACCTAAAGGAAATAGTCACATGGTAGAAGTTCAAGTGGCCGAGGTTCAAACATTGCGCCAACTGGCACAGCAGTTAAGGGTGGACAGTATCCGCTGTTCGACGGCGGCGGGCTCGGGGCATCCCACATCTTCAATGTCGGCGGCCGATTTGATGGCGGTGCTGCTGACCAAGCACCTGCGTTACGATTTCGCCAACCCGGGCGCTGCCAACAACGATCGGCTGGTCTTCTCCAAGGGGCACGCCTCGCCGCTGCTCTATTCGCTGTACAAGGCAGCCGGTGCCATCACAGACGATGAGCTTTTGACTTTCCGCAAGTTCGGCAGCAGGCTGGAGGGGCATCCCGTCCCTGTTGTGTTGCCCTGGGTGGACGTTGCCACCGGCTCGCTCGGGCAGGGGCTGCCGATTGCCGTCGGCATGGCATTGAACGGCAAATACCTGGACAAGCTCCCTTATCGTGTCTGGGTGTTGCTCGGCGACAGCGAAACTGCCGAGGGTTCCGTCTGGGAGGCGATGGATAAAGCCTGGTATTACAAGCTCGACAATCTGACCGCTATCCTCGATATGAATCGGCTCGGGCAACGCGGACCCACTGAACTGGAATGGAATTCAAGCGTCTACTCGGCCAGGGCCAGGGCCTTTGGCTGGCACACGCTGGAGATCGACGGGCACAACTTCGAGGAGATCGATAAGGCGTACCAGCAGGCAGTCGCGCACACCGGGCAACCTACGTTGATCATTGCCAAGACCATCAAGGGCTCGGGCGTGTCTCTGGTGGCCGACAAGGACGGCTGGCATGGCAAGCCCTTGAATGCCGAGCAGGCGGCTTTAGCCATAAAAGAGCTGGGCGGCGAGAGCAACCTCACCGTCAGCGTTGCCAAGCCCGCCGATTTGCAACCAGCGAAGATGTCGGCTGCAGGCAAGTTCGAGCTGCCCAGGTACGAGAATCCCATCGCCACGCGCGAGGCATACGGAGACGCATTGAAGGCGCTCGGCGCCGCCCGTGGTGACGTGGTCGTAGTAGATGCGGAGGTCGGCAACTCCACTTTTGCCGACAAGTTCGGCAAGGCGTATCCGGAGCGCTTTTTCGAGATCTTCATCGCAGAACAGGCGATGGTGGGCGCTGCGGTCGGTCTGGCATCGCGTGGTAAGGTTGTGTTCGGCTCGACGTTTGCTGCTTTTCTAACCCGCGCTTACGACTTCATTCGCATGGCCGCCATCTCGCGTGCCAACATCCGGCTGTGCGGATCGCACGCCGGCGTTTCCATCGGCGAAGACGGTCCGTCGCAGATGGCGCTCGAAGACCTGGCCATGATGCGCGCTGTCCACGACAGCACCGTTTTTTATCCTGCCGATGGCGTCTGCGCGGCGCACCTGGTGGAGAAGATGGCCGGGCTGCCGGGCATCTCCTACATGCGGACGACCCGCGAAAAAACGCCGATTCTTTACGGCAACGACGAGTCGTTCCCGGTGGGCGGGAGCAAGGTGCTGCGCCGTTCCGAAAAGGACAAAGCGACGATCGTGGCTGCCGGTATCACGTTGCACGAGGCTCTGAAAGCCTATGATCAACTGCACGCCGCCGGCATCGCCGTGCGCGTGATC
>DATNRD010000426.1:0-6819 GCA_036703665.1 Candidatus Obscuribacterales bacterium | reverse complement strand
GGATGGCAGCTCGATACTTGCCTATCACCTGGCGCGCGGCTATTACCAGACAATCTTTCATGAAGCCAGACCGGTCGAAGAGCTGGAATGGTACCTGCTTTCCTGGTTGCAACCGGAGCCGGCGGGACAGGCTTCGTGCGCTGCCCTGGATTGCGCCCTGGCTGGCGCCCTTGTCCCCCTGGGGGCGGACCATGCAGCACCGCCCGGCGAGTTTTCGGCCAGAATGAGCGCCATTCGTGAGCTTCTTGCCACCGAAAGCGATACCGTTCGCCTTTTCGGCGAAGAGGATGTGAGCGTTCAGGTCGTGACGCTGCCTGAGTTTTTCCAGGAGCGTGAACGTCTTACGCAGGGACAGGCACCGGAAGCCGCCGTAGCGGGGGAGCTGCGCGACAACAGCGGGGCCGGGCTGTATCAAAGAGCGTACCTGCTGCCTGGCGTCCTTTCCACGCGACTGTACCTGAAGCAGGACAACAGGCAATCCGAGCACAGACTGGCTCGCATAAGCGAGCCGCTGTTCGCGCTCTTGAGCGCCAGCGGCCTCATCGCCTATCCGTACGCTGAGTTGAGGCACGCCTGGAAGCTGCTTTTGCAAAATCAGCCGCACGACAGCATTTGCGGCTGTTCGGTGGACGAGGTGGCCGCCGAGATGAGGGGCAGAACAGCCGGTTTGCATCAGCTTCTCGATGCGCTCGATCGCCGAGCCGGGCACGCCGTGGCGCGGGCCGGGTACGAGCAGGTGAGCGCCGGCCGGGCAGGAGTCAGCACCGATGATCCCGACTTTGCGCCCAATCGTCTTGTTGTCTATAACCTTTCCGGCAGCCGGAAATCTCGACCGGTTCGACTGAGCTATTACTGCGACGTCGCCCAGAAGGTGCCGCGAGCGGACTGGTTTCAGCTCATTGCGCGCCGCAGCGCTAACCAGCTGTTCACCGAAACCGGCGTGGTTCCTTATTACAAATCGGTGGATGCAGTCGATGCTTTCGTATGGGCTGAGTCGGTGCCGCCGCTGGGTGTCCGCGAACTCGGCTGGCCTTTCGAGTCGGGGCGCAAGTCGGATATCGAGCGCGTCGTGGTAAACAGCAACTCCGTTTCAAACGGGCTGGTGACGGTGACTGTAACCGAGGACGGGATGCTCGCAGTCACGCAAAAGTTCGCCGACGGCTCGACGGCATCTTTCAAGCTGGGGCACAGCTTCCGCGATGTCGGCGACGGTGGCGACACGTACAATTTCGACCCGCTGGCAGGCGATGTTGCCGTCGAGGCCTCCTTTCGCTCGCTTGCCGTGGGGCGAAAAGGGCCGCTTGTCGGATCGCTGGTCCTGACATACGAGATGGATATTCCCGAGAAGCACGTGGAGGTGGCGCCGGGAAGCGATGAGGCCGTTCCCGTCTTCGCCCGTTCCCGGCGCCGGATCACTCACAAGATCAAGACCGAGGTGAGCCTTATGCGTGGCGTGCCGGTTGTCTTTTTCGACACGGAATGGAACAACCGGGCAACGGATCACAGGCTGGAGGTAGTGTTCGATACGGGCGCCCCGGTGGCAAGGACATTTTCGGAGAACCATTTCAGCCTGGTCGAGCGGGCGGCTCCTGGAGCGCCCCAGAGGCTGCCTGTCGAGCCCGGCTGCGAGGCGCCGCCGGATCGCTTTCCGTGCCAGCGCTTTTTCATAGCCAACCGGCAGGTGTTCCTGAACGAGGGGCTGCCGGAGTACGGCGTTGACGGCAGATGCGTCGGCATCACCATCCTGCGCTCGGTCAGCAGGCTCTCGCGTGGGCGCCTGCGCACGCGCGGCGGCGGCGCCGGTCCGCACATCGAAACCCCGGCAGCCGCCTGCCTTGGTCTCAATCGCGTGCGCTACGGCTGGACTGCCTTGCCGGGGGCGGCTAAGGACGGCGCGCCGTCCGGGCAGCAGCTGGCTGCCGCTTACGAGGCGGCCGCCGAGTTCGAAGGAACTCTCTGGGCCTGCCTGGCTGACCGGGCCGCCCCACCGTTGTCGCGGTCGTTTTTCCGGCTGGACAACCCGCTGGTGCACGTGACGGCCCTGTTTTGCGAGGGCGCCGATACATTCTTCCTGCGCCTGCTCAACGTCTCGCCTGAGGCTCAATCGGCGACGGTGGAGACATCTGTGGCTGTGGATGAGGCACGCATGTGCTCTCTGGCTGGGGTCCCCGGACGGATGCTCGTCATTCGGGTTGCCGGCGCGCCGGAGGCACAGCCTGGCTCCGGCCAATCGAACGGAGCAGGACTGGCTGCCTTCGGGCTGGTCCTGGGACCGCACGAGCTGGCCACCGTCAGGCTCGTGATCAGGCAGCCCGGCTGACGGCGCCGTGTTCCTGTAGAATGGTCTCAGAGCTGGCATGGCTCATTTCCATCGTCTGTCGATGAGGGGGCTCTGGTCGGGGTCGAAATGAAGCGTTGCAAGAAAACCATCCTTCTAGTGCTTGTGATACTGCTGGCGGTGCCGGAGGCCAGCGCTGCCCGCAAGCCCTGGCCGGATTCACCCCTGCCGGTGGAGAGCCAGGTCTCCCTGGAAAGGGCCGGCAAGCTCATGAAAAGCGGCAAGTACGAAAAGGCCGAGCCGCTCATCCTGGCCGAGCTGGAACGATCCAACGATATCCCCAAATGCCTGGCCATTGCCGCGTTTACTGAAGCCTACGCCACGCCCATGATGGAAGTGCGCCGCCAGTGCCTGCAAAAGGCCCTGTCCTTGTGCCAGACCCGGCAGGATTTCATTCAGGTGGCGTTGAAGTCCAGGCAGTACCAGTTCTTCGAGATCACACGACAGGCGATCAACTCGCTCATCCAGAATGCCAACTCCATTCCCGACCTGTATGACCTGGCGCGCAAGGCTCAGGAGGTGGCGCTCAATGATGTTGCGCACCTGGCGATGGAGCGCGCCTACAGCGGCGTCAGGAATGTTCCCGATGCTATCAAGTTCGCCAGCGAATGCAAGGCGATGGGCATGGAAGATCTGGTTCGCAAAGTATACAGGGCACTCATTGACGACGAAAACAGCGCCCACTATCTTTGCCAGATGCTGCCCCAGCTAGAACCGCTAGGTCAGGCCGATCTCAACAGGGCGCTTTTGAAGAAGGCGCTCGACAAAGCAATGACGGTGGACGAGTTTCTCGAGATCTATGAGGCAGCCAGGCGCAACAGGGAACAGGACATCTTCAAGCTGGCCGAATACCGCGGCAAGAAACTGCGGCTGATACAGCAGATCAAAAGAGATCAGGAAGCCTACCAGCGCCAGCTGCAATCCTGGCAGGAAGGCGTACAGCAAGACCTCTCGAGACAACAGGCCGAAGCCGACCGCGGCAGTGCCTCCGGTGGTGGCTCGGCCGGCGGCGACGCCGGCGGTGGTAGCGCTGGTGGTGGCGAAGCCAGCGCACCGGCGGCGCCGGCAAGCGGCTTTTAGCTCTTCTTACTTTACGGTTTGCGACGGCTCCGCATCGGCCGGTTTCGGCGATGGTGCGCCGGCCAGCTGCTTGTTTCGTGGTGCTGCGTCCGGCTGCTTGCTCTGCGGTGCGGTCCCACCGGTGTCCGGCATACGGGTAGCTGCTTGCCCACGAGCATCGCTGACGCCGCCGTTTACTTTAGTGAATGGCGCGCTTACCTGAGCTGGGGCGCCTTGCCGGTCCTTTCTCACCTTCACGAATGGTGCCCTGACATCGACAGCTCCCTCTTTGGCTTCCTTGTCGACTCGCACGAATGGAGCCTTGACGTGAACGCCATCGGGCCCCTTGTCGACATTGATGTTGATGAGCGGTATGTGTATGTGTGTCCCTGGTTGGCCTTGCGTTTCGCCGCGATCGGCGTCCGAGGCTCTGGCGCCGGGTTGTGCAACCAAGACCACAGAGCAAGCCAACAAGAGCAGGTCAATTGTGTTTATTCTCATTCTCGATCCACCCTCAGGCCGACGATCGCTCCAAAGATACCACCAGTAGTAAAATCCGCCTAGCGCCAACGCAGAAAGCGTGGTTCGGGAAGCGGGAATCTCCTGGTGTCATGAGCAAATTATCAAGAAAAGCCCTGGCTGCAGCACCGCGGCAGAATGCCGCTCACTCAGGCATGGATCGTTGGCCGGCTTCTCAGGGCAATCGATGTCCTGACGCCAACGGTATTGTGCCCCGGCATGATGCCGTGAGGCGGTTGCTTGTCCGTGTGCTCGTTGCTGCCCTTGTAGTACTGAGCGCCCCGCCACCGGTCTGCGCGCAACCAGCCGGCCAGCGGTTTCCGCAGCCTTCGACCGGGCAGCCGCCTGCGCCACTGGTCCAGACCGGACCGCCTGCTCCCCTGTTTCAAACTGGACCGGTCGGTGCCGGAATGGAGCCGGCTCCGACCTCCGGTGCTGGTGATTCTGAACTCAGACAAAGGCTGGCCGCACTGATCGCGCAGCAGTGCCAGACGAACAACATACCGGGCTACGCCATCTCCGTGGTCAAGGACGGTCGTATCTTCTTTCAATCCGGCTTCGGCCTGGCAGACATAGAGAGCAGGCGCCCGGTTACGCCCGAGACGATCTTCGGCCTGGCCTCGGTCACCAAGACGTTTACGGCGCTGTGTCTGTTGATGCTGGTCGACCGGGGGCAGATCAATCTCGATGACAGCGTAGACCGTTATCTGCCCGACCTGTCGGGGCACTGGGCCAAGCTCACCATCCGGCAACTGGCGACCATGACGGCCGGCCTGCCCAAGGGGCTGCCCCGGGAGCTGCCGTGGCCCCAGGAGATGCGCGTGCTCGAGAAAGAGCCGTTGCTCTTTTCCCCGGGCACCGACTACTGTTATTCCAACCCAAGCTATCGCCTGCTCGGAAGCGTAATCGAGAAAGTGACCGGCAGACCCTACGCTCAGGTGGTGGCGGAATTGATCACCGGCCCGCTCTCGATGGCGTCGACCGGGCCGCCCGAGATGTTGTTTCAAACCGGGCTCATCGCCGCGCCTTACGGCGATGACAAGGGCACGGCGCCCGTACATCGCATTGCCTACAAGCCCAGCGAAATCTCATTTTCTGCAGGTATGCTTTTCTCTAACGTCATTGATCTGTCGCGTTACGCGCAGTCGCTGCTGGACAACAGGGTGATGCTTTCCCCGCAGGGCTACAGGACTTTGCTTTACGACCGCCCGCCGCTACCATCGGGTCAGCCGTCCAACTGGGCCTTCGGCTGGGGTTCGAGAGTCGATGCAGGGCTAGGAAATCAACGGCGCATCGGTATGAACGGCGGGGACCCGGCAGTGTCGTCCACGATTCTCCTGTTCCCCGACAGCCGGTTGATTGTGATTGGCCTGTCCAACATCCACAGACCTGAGGTGTATAGAATCGCGCAGATGGCCGCCCGCCTGATCCTCGCTTACAGGCAGATACCCACGGAGGCGGAGGCACCGGAAGGGGAGCCGTATTGATTTGGGTGCCGGGTGGTCAGGATAGCGGCGCTGCCGGCAGGCGGACTAAAAGTGCAAGCATTAGGAGCCCCTTGGTCTCGGCCAGCTCGACCACCGCGCCGTAGCTGTCGCCGGTGTGGCCTTTGAGGATGCGATTGAGCCAGGCAGCGGCGGCAAGGCCGGGTACTACGGTGGCCACCGCTGACAGTACCATGTACCACCAGCCCAGGTAGGCAGCCACGGCGGTCAAGGCCAGGGGCGGCAGGGCCGCGATGATCACGTCCTGCGGAAATTGGGTGGTGTCGTGCCAGATCTTGCCCATGCCCGCCTTGCGCAGATACGGGAAGGCGCCGATGGTGAAAGACTCGCACCACCTGGCCCAGGCGGGAACGATGGCAAGAACCTGCAGAAGCACAGGAAAGGGCAGGCTGGCCAGGCTGGCGAACTTGAGCAGGATGACGCAGAATCCGGTCATGGCACCGAAGTTCCCCACCCGGCTGTCGTTCATGATCTCCAGCATGCGTGCCGGTTCGCGGTGCGACAGGACACCATCGGCGGTGTCCATCAGCCCGTCGAAATGAATCCCTCCCGTCAACATGAGCCAGCACACCGTAAGGATCGCGCCCAGGAGCAGGGCTTCCGCGCGGGCCAGCAAAAGGAGCCAGGCGATAAGGACAAGCAACCCGCCGATCAGCATGCCGGCAGCCGGAAGATACTTGGCCAGCCCGGCCATGCCGTTCCCCTGGGGGTCTTCCGGCAGGCGACAAAGCGGCAGGCAGGAGACGAAGGATGCAGCCAGCGCCAACTTCTTGAGCGCGTTCATAGCGGAAGCTCCGCTGTGAATTCAGGCCGTCGGGGGATCAAATCGTGATTGCCGACCACCAGCAGATCCCTGCGCAAGATGTAGTAAGCTACCGCCTCCTGCACCGCCTCTATCAGGTCAGGGTCGGATTCAGCTGCCCGCGCGCGTTCGACGATTCTGTCCGCGATGGCTTGCGGGTCGGCGGTATCGGCGGCGACGTGCTCGATCGACGGCGGGCTGCCATCGGGCTTGGTGCGGACCTTCCAGTGCTCGTCCCAAGGCATGGCACAGGCATCGGCCAGGCAGCCGACCATGTCGGGTGTGACCGGTAACGGCTCTTGCGTGCTCAGTGCGTAGGCGAAGATGCTCCGGTTGTCCTTGTGCTGGACGAATGCCTGATGTGGACCGACGATATCGCCGGCCCAGGCTATCATGAGAAGCGCCCGATCAGGCCGCTCCGGTCCCTGGTAGCTCTGGCACGGCAGACCGATGATGTCGGCAAAGGCCTGGGCAAGCGGCCGGGAAAGCGGGCTGTAGAATTCCACAACCTCGAAGTGTTCTCCCAGCCCGTCCAGCACTCCCTTGAGAGCAACGAGGTTGCGCCCGATGGCAGTGTAGTCGTTCCAGAGCGGCTC
>DATNRD010000425.1:0-13049 GCA_036703665.1 Candidatus Obscuribacterales bacterium | reverse complement strand
TCTCCTTCAAGGTTCCCACCCGCCAGGTGCGCACCGCCTATGGGGACGTGGTAGACCAGACCACCCGCGAAACGAAGCTGAAAATCACAAGCGACAGCCGCGAGGAGTCGTTGAATCTCCCGGCCGGCGCGCTTCTCCAGGTGGAAAACGGGGCCGAGGTCGTGCAGGGGCAGGTGCTGGCCGAGTACGATCCGCCGGGCGCCAAGAAGAATCTCACCGAGCGCGCCACCAAGGACATCACAGCCGACATCTCCGGACGCGTCATGTTCCAGGGTTTCCAGGCAGATGAAAAGCGCGATCGGCAGGGCAACATCTCGCGCACCTCGAACCGCTCAGGCATCATCTGGGTGCTGGAAGGCGACGTCTACAACCTTCCTTCCGGCGCGCACGTGGTGGTCAAGGACGGGCAGGAGGTGCAAGCGCACGACGTGCTGGCCGAGATCACCATCACCAGCGAGCACGGCGGCGAGGTGCGCTTCGGTTCGGAGCTGAAGACCGAAACCGTGAAAATCGGGCGCAAGAGCGCCACACGCCTTGTCCAGGGCAAGGAGATAAACGTCGTCATCGCCTCCGTGGGCGCAGCCAACGCCAAGCTCGAGCATGCCAAGCAAGGCTTCCAGTGGAAGGTCCAGAAAAGCAAAGAGACCTTCACCATCAAGGTGGTGAACGAGGAAACGGTCGAAAACGGCAAAATCATCGCCGAGCTGGTCGATGACGGCAGCAACGTCGTCACGTGCGGCGGCGAGATCATCTACGACGGCGTGGAAACAGACGACCGGCGCGTCGTGACCAAGCCCGGCCGGGTGCTTTTCGTTCCCGAGGAGGTGCACTTCATCTCCAAGGACATCAGCCTGAAGATGTCCGAGACAGGCGATCAGGTGACCGCCGGACAGGAAGTGGTCAAAGACGTCTTCGCCCACATGGATGGTGTCGTGGAGATTGTCGCCGACAACGACATCATCCACGAGGTGATCATCCGCCCCGGTGAACTCGTGAGCGTCGAAGATCCCGGCGAACTGAAGGTGCGCGAAGGCGAGGTGATCGAGCCGGGAACCGAGATCATTCCTGGCTACACCAGCAAAGACCGCAAGATGGTCAACATCGTCGAGCGGGAGGACGGAACCACCCAGGTGCTGGTCAGGCCGGTCGAGGAGTTCTGGTTCGAGCCGAAGGAAACCAAATTCAAGTACAAGGCCACCGACGACAAGATCAGCCTGCGCTCCGTTACACAGCTGCTTTTCCGCGACAGAGAGAAGGTGCGCCACCTGCAGGGCGCCCAGCTCACCCGCACCTCGCTGGTGCTGCAGATGCAGGGGCAGCTGGCTACCCTCAAGGGCACGGTGGAGATAGGCGACGAGCTCAATATCGTGGTTCAGGAGAATATCCTCTTGCGCCGCGACGGCGAATTCAACGTGACGCTTCTGGCTGTGCAGCACGGCGACAGGATCGATCCCGGCGCGCCGGTAGCCACCACCCAGGTTCTGACCAAGACAGCCGCACGCGTGCAGTTGTCCAAGTCGGATGAGCGCCGCATCCTCCTGGTTACCGACGAGCAGCAGATCCACCAGAAGTGCAAGGGTCAGGTGACCTGCAAGGAAGGCGACCTGGTGCGCACGGCAGACAGCATCTCCAAGCAGACGCAAGCCGTGCACTCCGGCCAGGTGGTGAAGGTGGACGGCAGCGAGGTCGTAATCCGCAAGGGCAGGCCGTACCTCATCTCAGCCAACACCCAGCTGCAGTGCGAAGACGGCGCGCTGGTGCAGCGCGGCGACCTTGTCGCCACGCTCATCTTCGAGCGCCAGAAGACAGGCGACATCGTCCAGGGTCTGCCCAGGGTGGAGGAACTGCTGGAGGCGCGCAAGCCCAAGGAGTGTGCCATCCTCGCCGATAAGCCCGGCCGGGCCAAGGTCGTCACCGAGGAAGACGTGCAGCGCCTCTTTATCGTCTATGCCGAGGGCGCCGAGGAAGAGATCATCATCCCGGCAGGCCTCAACATCCTGGTCGAGGACGGGGAAGCGATCACGGTCGGAAAGGCGCTCACCGACGGGCCGCCTAACCCGCACGACGTGGTGAGACTCCTGGGCATCGAAGCAGCACAAAAGTACCTGGTCGATGAAGTGCAATCGGTGTACCGCTCGCAGGGCGTGGAGATTGCCGACAAGCACATCGAGGTAATCGTGCGCCAGATGACGCGCAAAGTACGTGTCGAGGAGCCGGGCGAAACCATTCTCCTGCCCGGTGAGCTGCTCGAACGCTTCGATCTGGAAGCGGAAAACGAGAAGGCTCGTCAGCAGGGACTGCGCGAGGCTGTGGCGTCATCGGTATTGCTCGGCATCACCAAGGCCAGCTTGAACACGGAGAGCTTCATCTCGGCAGCCTCCTTCCAGGAGACGACAAGGATCCTCACCGAAGCAGCCGTGGAAGGGAAAAAGGACTGGCTGAGGGGACTCAAGGAGAACGTGATCATCGGTCGCTTGATCCCGGCCGGCACCGGCTTCCAGGGGCACCAGATGCCTCAGGAGGAAGAGGAGGAGGAAGAGGACATCTACCCGCCCATCGGCGAGGGCAGCTTTACTGTGCAGTAGTCGGCAGTCGGCTCCGCCGGTCGATTCAAGGCGACGGGTATTGTTCATGCCTGTTTTGTGTCGGTTTCGCCATGCTTTTCTGTGGCGTTGGTTGGGCATGGCTGTGGTATATACACGGGGTGGTTAGCTCTTCAGGAAGGCATTCGTTCTGAAGCTATGGAAGCATCGGTAGGCAAGCCGACAGGCCAGACACCTTCCGCGCCTGGGTCCTTAATGCTCTTTATCGGTGGTGCAGTATGCCTGGTGTTGGGCGTGTGGACGCTGCCAGCCGTCTTCTCCGTGCGGGAGGCCATGTTGCCGCTGAGACCTGCACCGGAGTTGTGCTTGCCTGGAGTTGTTCTTGGGCTCATCTTGTTTCTCATTTTCCACAGCCAGATTAGCGCCGTGCATAGGCAATCAGCTGACACGAGAACACGCGTGCGCTTATTGTCGGCCTGGTTCGGACTGGCCTTGACATTCACCCCAGTCTTGTCCGGGTTACTGACCGTCCCGCCACAATTCTTGTTCGTCACAGGTCTAATCCTTGTGTACCCGTGCTTGCGCGTCAAAGTCGACCGGCTGGCCATGCGGCTGGGTGAGGTCCTGGCGGCATTGCCGGCAACCGTGCCCGATCCTCGATTGCCGGCGGTGATATGGTCAGCGGCGCTGCTCTTTTTCCTCGAGGCCAATATCGGCTCTTTTTTCTTGTTCCACCACCTGCCTCATGTCCAGGACAGCATCTGCCAGTACTTCAACGCCAAGGTGATGGCAGCCGGCCAATTGACCGCCCCCGCTCCCCTATCACCACAGGCGTTCGCGTATCAGTACATGATCATCGCCGCTGGAAAGTGGTATTCCCAGTATCCCCCCGGTCATATGGTACTGCTTGCGCTGGGACACCTCGCCGGCGCTCCCTGGCTCGTCAACCCGCTGTTCGGAGCGCTCTCAGTCGTCCTTATCTTTTTTATCGGCCGGGAGATCTACGGCCAGAACGTAGGTATTTTGGCGATGCTTCTGGCGTCGGTGTGCCCGTTCCTCGTTTTCATGGCGTCGGAGTTCATGAATCACGTGACTACGTTGTTCTTCATCGCGCTGTTCATGCTTTGTTTCATCTTGATGTTCAAGAATCAGGGATTGGCCTGGGGCGCCCTGGGCGGAATTGCTCTGGGCTGGGCCTTTACCATCCGGCCGCTGACTACCGTCGCTCTGGCTGCCCCGTTTTTTTCCTATGGGCTAGCCAGGCTGCTTCTAGGCGGGGAAAACAATCGGCAGTACTGCCGGAGCTTTCTGGCGCTCATTGTGTGCAGCCTGGCAATCTTAGCGCTGCTGGCTGCCTATAATCAGCTCACCAACGGCAGCTTCCTGCGTTTTGGTTATGAAGTTTACGATCCCAACGACCGTCTCGGATTCGGTCAGCGGACGGGGGGAATCCATACGGTCTGGACGGGTCTGGTGCAAAGCTTGAGAAACCTCAACGGGCTCAATTATTTCCTCTTCGGTTGGCCGGTCCCTTGCCTTGTCTTTGTGGCGGTAGCCGCAGCCAAGGGCAGGACGAACTGGGATTTGCTCCTCATTCTGTCTTTTCTTGCCAACGCGCTGGTCTACGTCCTCTACTGGTACCAGGACTGGTGTTTCGGTCCTCGCTACATGTTCGAGAGCGCAGCGGCTCTCGTGCTGTTGACCGCTCGCGGGATCACCTTGTTGCCTGGGCTTGTGCGGGATTTCGTCGGCGCTGACCGGAGCGACGTCACACATGGGTATACCCTCCTGTTGCTCATTATCTGCTTGGCAGTCAGTTTCACCGTCTATGTGCCGGCGTCATGCCGTTACTTCAGCGACTCCTTCTGGGAGGTGGATACAACCCTGGCAAGCAAGCTGCATGATTCTGGAGTGAAGGACGCCCTCGTTTTCGTCAAATCCAACTACGGAGCGTTCTTGCCGCAGATGAATCCCTGGCTGGACTCACCAATCGTGTACGCAAGAGACCGCGGTCCGAGCAAGAACAAAGAGGTGATAGAACGCTTTCCCGGACGAAAGGTCTATCTTCAGGCTGGCAATACAGTGATTCCCTACCGTCCCTGACGGCCGAATCCCTACCTGAGCCGGTCCACCACAATCTTGCTGGCGTGGAAGCTTGCCGGCGACTTTCGCCTCGATTTCTGCGCCCGCCATCCCCTCATCCCGGCCGGCTTCCTGGGACATCCATTACCCCAGGAGTCGGGACAGGATATCTACCAATCGAGCACACTGTTCACCTCTGCTTGTCCCTTGTCGTGATTCCTGGCGTAAGCAAGTCAAGTTCAGCCGCCCAGGCAGCGGGAAAGATTATGGTATATAGACTCTGGTGTTGGCTCGTCAGGAATATTTCGTAGTTCAGCAATGGGCGTCACCATGTTAAAGCAAGCGGGCAAGATAGCAGCGCCGGCTCGTTGCCTTGTCTTTGCGCTGGCCGGGGCAGGGTATCTTGTGTGGGGCCTCTGGATGTTGCCCGCGACCTTCTCCGACTTGCGCTACCTGTGGAGGCTAAGTGCACTGCCTGAGCTCTGCCTGCCGGGCTTCCTGTTTGGTCTATTATTGCTGCTTGTTGTTTTTGTGCTCAGAGGCAAGATACCGGCTGCCAAGCCCGACGCACGTACACGCTTTTTACTGGCCTTTGCCGGCCTTGCCTTGACGCTCACCCCCGTGTTGTCGGGTATTGCGGCAGTTCTACCGCAGATGGTGTTCGTCACCGGTCTGGCGCTCTTGCTCTATGCCTTTCCCCTGAGAATCAACCGGCTGGCCGCCTGGCTGAGCGTGCAGCTGACTGTCGCCAGCAAGGTTGTTCGCCATGCTGGACTGCCGGTGCTGGTCTTGGTGCCGACGGCGCTGGTCTTTTTCGAGTCCAACCTGGGCTCCTACTTCTTGTTCGATCATCTGCCCCATGTTGAAGACAGCATCTGCCAGTTTTTCAACAGCAAAATTCTCGCTGCCGGTAAATTAACGGCACCCAGCCCTGCTCCTGAAGAAGCATTCGCCTATCGCTACATGATCATGTCCGGCGGGAAGTGGTATTCACAGTACCCACCTGGTCATACGCTCCTGCTGGCGCTGGGGAATCTCGTCGGCGCGCCCTGGCTGATCAACCCCCTGTTTGGAGCGCTTTGCGTAGCGCTGATCTTTTTCATCGGCAAAGAACTCTACGGCCGCACCGTTGGCTTTATGGCGGCCATCCTGGCGTCCGTGTGCCCGTTCCTTGTCTTCATGTCCTCAGAGTTCATGAACCATGTCCCCACGCTGTTCTGCATCGAGATGTTCTTGCTTTGCTTTATCTTCATGGTAAAAAACCGCGGATGCATCTGGGCTGCCCTGGGGGGAGCCTCTCTGGGCTATGCCTTTAGCATGCGCCCCTTCAGCGCGCTTGGACTGGGCGCTCCCTTTCTAATTTACGGAATCATGAGGCTGCTCGTTGTAAGAGGCAAGAAGGACAGACAGGTCCAAAGTCTTGTTGTCCTTTTCTCTTGCGGCTTGGCAGTCCTTTCCCTGCTTGCGCTTTATAACCAGCTGACCAACGGCAGCTTTTTTCGTTTCGGTTATGAGGTCTACGACCCCAATGACCGACCCGGCTTCGGATATGGCTGCTTTGGAGCGCACCATACACCGTGGGCAGGTCTGGTAAATACGCTGAGAAGCTTCAACGGGCTCAATTACTTTCTCTTCGGCTGGCCGGTCCCCTGCCTGATTTTTGCCGCCGTGGCTACCGCCAAAAGAAGAACAGACTGGGACCTGCTCCTCATTTGCTCGATTCTCTCCAACGCCTTCGTCTACTTTTTCTACTGGTTCGAGGATTGGTGCTTCGGGCCGCGGTATATGTTCGAGAGCACGGCTGCACTTGTGCTTCTGACCGCTCGCGGGATCGCCTTATTGCCGGAGCTTGTACAGGATTTCGTCGGACCGGGGCGCAGGAGGCTCACACATGCCTATACTTTCCTTCTGCTCGTCATCTGCTTCGCGGTTAGTTTCACCGTCTATCTGCCGGCAGCTTGCCGGCTGTTCGGCAATTCATACTGGGGCGTGGATACAACCCTTCCAAGAAAGCTTAACCAGGCTGGGCTCAAGGATGCCCTCGTCTTTGTCAGGTCCAACTACGGAGCGTTCTTGCCACAGATGACTCCCTGGCTGGACTCACCGATCGTGTACGCAAAAGACCGCGGGCCGGTGAAAAACAAAGAGGTTGTAGAGCGCTTCCCCGGTCGGAAGGTCTATATACAAACCGAGTCCGGTTATGGCGTGACGCCTTATGAGCCTTGAATGGCAGGTTAGAGCCTGGCCCTGTGCGACAGGATCTGGCTGGCATCGAAGCGCTTGCGGATGCGGTGGGCTAGAAAATAAGTTAATGGTTTTCGAGCCGGATTACACCTTTGATCCAGCAGCAGATGGGTCAAAATTGACAGGGTAATCCCGACCCGGAATGGCTGTCGTTGCGGTCCTCTGAAGAGGAGAAAGAAAAGGGCGAGCAGCTCGTACGAGTGAAGCGGCAGGTACAGCTTTCCGCTGTACTTCTCGTGGTTGGCTTCGCTGAAGCGTTCCCAGTTGAGCCGCCAGCCGTGAGCCCGTACGTAGTCGACAATGTGGTCCAGGTCGATTAGCCAACCAGCCAGAAAGCTGGCCATGGCCGCCGCCGGCGAGCGATATCTATGATAAGTAGCCAGACTTACGCCGGCCGACGTTATGATGTGACCCAGTGTTCTCATGGAGGTTCCTTCCTTTCCGCCTGCGCATCAGTTTTGCCGAAAGTATCAGCTCTGGAAAAAACGGTTGGCATTCACCTATATACCCGCTGTGCACTTGGTTTTGTCGCGCTTGCAAGGCATCCCGTATTCTCTCTTTTCTTTACCCTGGATGACAAGATATTAGGCGGCGCCCGCACGGCACCCTATGCTTGGGCAATCGTCTTAGAATCAGGAATCCCGGCAGAGTCCCGAATTGGACCTCAATGCCCGACAGGCAGGAGATCGGTTGAATGAACTGGCGAATTAGAACAACAGGAGTGTTTTTGGCGGCCCTTACGATGTTATTGCCGCTGCCGGGCAAAGCGCAGTCGGCCAACCCCCAGGCTGTGGCCATGTATAACCTCGCCCTTAAGGCGTATAAGGAAGGCAGCGTCGACAGCGCCGTCATCTTCTTCAAGCGGGCTACCGAGATAGACCCCAACCTGGCTGACGCCCAGTACAACCTCGGCATCATCTTCCAAACGCAGAAGCGCTACCGGGAGGCTATCCCACGCTTCCAGGAGGTGCTGCGCATAAAGCCCACCGACCCGGATGCCCACTACCAGCTCGGTCTCATCCTCCAGGAGACGGGACGACCGGCCGAGGCCAAGCAGCACTTCTCCAACATCGCCCCCAGCAATCCCCACTTTCCAGATGCCCAGCAACGCATAGCCAACATCAATGCTCAACTGGGCTCCGGGCAGGCGCCCCAACAGCCGGTCACCGGCAGCGACACGGCAGCAGTGCCGGCAACCCAGGCGTCTGCCTCTGCCGGCATGCCGGTGCAGCAGCCAGGCGCATACGGCTATGTCCAGCAGCCATACAGCGCGCAAACGCCCCCGGCAGGGGCCACGCCCTACGGCGCGCCTGCTCAAGCAGGCTATGGGGCTCCCAGCCAGTCGTCCTATAGCGCCCCGGCTGCCGCCACCGCCCAACCAGCCACCCCCTACTACGGACAGCAGCCTGCTGCCGGCTACGGTGCGGCTTCCGGACAACCCGCTCCGCCTGCGGCTCAAGTCGTGCAGCAGCAGTACGGGCAGACGCTCCAGCCGTCCCAGGTGCAAACGCCGGCACAAAGCAGCTCACCGTACGGGCAGGCCGCCCACGCCGGAGCCACCCAGGCGGCCGCCCCGGCCGAGCAACAAGCGCAGGCACCCAGCCCGGTGCCAGTGCTTGCCAATACCACGCTGCGTGTGATCGGCACTGGCTTCTCGGCACCGACAGGGCTGGCCTTCGACAGGCTCGGCAATCTCTATGTGGCCAATTACACCGCCAACACGATTGACCGCATAAGCGTCGATGGCACGCGCGCCCAATTCAGCAGCGGCACCAACCTGAAGGGACCGGTGGGGCTGGTCGTCGATGATTCCGGCAACGTTTACGTGGCCAATTACCTGGGCGGCAACGTCGCACGCATCAACCCGGCCGGCGTCTCGACCATCATCGCCACCGGCTTCAAAAAGCCTTATTACCTTACCCTCGACCGTGAGGGCAACCTCTACGTCAGCCAGCAGGAGGACAACTCGGTAGTGAGAATCTCGCTGCCACGCCCGATAGGCTCTAAACCCCTTTAGAGCAAACTCGAAACAATCATGGTTCACTACGATCCCAGAGAGTTCACACCACTCAAGGGTGGATTGCAGGTCGCCGTTCAAAGGGTCTTTGTTGCTCCTTACCTTATCCTGGCAAACCGGCTGGAGATAACCGGCAGGGAAAAGGTGCCCCGCACAGGCCCTCTCATTGTCGCAGCCAATCACCTTTCCATGCTGGATCCACCGCTGCTGGCCGTGGTTTGCAATCGCCCGGTGGCGTACATGGCAAAGCAAGAGCTTTTCGAGGGCAGGTTCCTCTCCAGAATTCTCCAGTTTCTGGGCGGTTTCTCGGTCAACCGCGCGCACCCGGACATAGCGACATTCAAGGCCGCGCGGGACGTTCTAAGAAAAGGCTGGGCGCTGGTCATGTTTATTGAAGGCACGCGCAACAAGGTCCCGGGGCAGCTTTTAAGACCGGCGCTGGGTCCTGCATACGTAGCCAGGATGAACCAGGTACCGATTCTGCCGGTAGGAATTGTCGGTACCAATAAGCGCTTCGGCAAGGCGTACGCCCACGTCGGAGATCCCATAATGCCGTCCGACGACCTGGAGGCAACTACCTGGGCGGTCATGGAGGCGCTCTCACATCTGACCGGGTTCGCTCTGCCGCCTGACCGCCAGCTGGCGGACCCGAGTCAGTGGGAGACGACCGGGTAGGCGGTCCCATGTGACCGGTGCGGCCTCCAGGGATGTCAATTATTGCTGGTCGCGCCAGGGTGGTACTTTAAAGCAGTGGCAAGCAATCCAGCGGTGACCTACTTATAACCAGCCGGCCGCCAGGAGGCACCATCCCATGAGTAATCCGGCCAGCCAGCCAAAACTTAAGTCCTCGGCCGGATTCTGGCAGGGAGCGCTGGTTTTCCTTCTTATGCTTCTGGGCGCCGCATCGGGCGGGTACTTTGTCGGCACCCAGATGCAGTTCCGCCAGCTGCAGGCAGGGCAAAGCGAGGGCAGCCTCTCTAACCTCTTTGCCTCCTTTGGCCTGGGACCTCAAATGAAAAAGGTGTACTGGATTCACAGCCGCGGCTACGAGCGGGCCGGCTATACCATAGGCGTGTCGATCAACGGACAACCGGTGGGCAAGTTCTACAAGCCGGAGACAGATGTCGATGTAACCAGGTACATCCACCCCGGCAGGAACACCATCGTGTTCGAAGCCAAGAGCATGCCCCTGGATCAAAGGACGGACAACTCGGCAGCCAATTTCACGCTCGAGCTGCGCTCGGCGGAAAGAACCGATAAGGAGAACCAGTTGCGCGGTGGTGATGTGCTGCTGGACTACACCCGTCAGGTGACCGATACGGAGGACTTCAAGGACCAAAGGGAGTTCGAGCCCATTGAATAGATCAATGAGCGCTCAAGCAGATTCATGGTGAGGACGATATGAGCGGACAGAGCGGCGAAGGGTCGAAGGGATCGCTGGGACAGGGAATCCTGGTTTTTCTCATTTTGCTGGTTTGCGCAGGCGGCGCCGGTTTTACCGTAGGCTACACGCAGAAATTCGCTCCCCTCGAGAGCGTGTCACCGGATGCGACACCAGGTGCGGCTGCCACGCAAGGACCCGGCCAGCCTGGCTCCCCCGCCGCACCGGCAACCCTCAAGAAAGCCTACTGGATTCACACACGCGGGTACGACCGGGCTGGATATGCCATCAAGGTATTCATCAACGACCAGGATGTCGGCACCTTTCAGACGCCCGAACGCCTTGTGGAAGTAACCAGGTTCGTCAAACCGGGAGACAACAAGATCCGCTTTCTGGCCAAAGCGCTTCCGGAAGGTAACCGAACCGACAACCCCAATGCCCACCTGCAGCTGGCTCTTTATCAAGGAGAGAAGTACTCTGCCAAGGGATTTAAGAACGGCGAGAAGCTCGTGCAGTACGAGCGCAAAGTGACGGAAACAGAGGACTTCGACGACAGCCAGGATTTCACCATCATTGAGTAGGCGGCGCCATCCGGGCAGCGGCAGAGCGAGGACGGGAAATGTCGAAATGGATGCTCTTTCTCATAGGATTCCTGCTGCTGGTGGACTCCTTTTTCGTCAGCTATGCCATCGGACTGAACATGCGCAAGGTGAAGGTCGTCCAGACCCATCCGGCACCGCAAGCAACAGCCGTGGAAACTGCCCAAGAAGCAACGGCAGTACAAACGGGTTCGGAGTCCCAAGAGAAGACGCAACTGGCTGCCAGCACGCCAGCAGCCGGCTCCACCACCTTCACCGACCTTACGCAAACCGAGTCGCGCCTGCAATCAAGCTTGATCAAAGCAGCCGATGCGGGCATCCTCGATCCCACCACCGACAAGCAGTTTCGTCCCAACGATCCAGTCACGCGCGCGGATTTCACCCGCTGGATGGCGCGAATTCGCCAGATCCCGGCGTTCACGCCGGAGACGGCCACATATGCGGACGTACCACCCAGCAACCCCTATTATGCGGAAATCGAGGGCGCCACAAAAGCGATGATGGTGCAGGGCTACAACGTCAAGGGCAGCCCGCAGAAGGAATTCAAACCGGACAACAACATTACGCGCCAGGAATTCGCTGTCATGTACGGCACCTTCTCTGGAAAGCGTGGCAGGGCGGAAATGCTGAGCAAAGATGACATCGAGAAATACCTGCGGTACAATGCCGCGACCTCCCAGTTTCAAGACGTTACCTTCAGGGACGTCGGCGACATCGATGATTGGGCCCGCAAGTGGGTGGCGGTAGCCAATCAAGCCGGCGTGCTGGAGCAGTGCTTCGATGTGAGTCCCTATGCGGCTTCTGAGGAGAAGCGCTACCTGCACCCGCAACAGATGATGACCAGGGCCGAGGCCGTGAACATACTGGTCAGGCTCTACGGTGCCCATTCTAAGTCGGCCGTGCAGTAACAAGCGCCATTATCGGTGCAGGACGACCGCCTCAGATGCGGACGGCCGATGGCTCGAGCTTGCAGACTTCAATGAGGTCACGGTGTTCGGCCTCGAGCTTGTCGATAAGCCAGTTGTGCCGGGACTCATGGCAGGTGAACAAGATGACCTGATGCCGCCTTACAAGCACCGCGAGAATGAACCGCATCATCCGGAGAAATCGCTCGTCGTCCGACTCGCTGAACGGCTCATCCAGGATGATCGGCAGCGGTTCCTCATGCGAAAGATAAAGCGAAACAGCCAGCCTGGCCAGAAGATGCAGCTGCTCTCTGGTGCCGCCCGAGAGCTGCCCCCGAATGTGAGCTGTCTGCAGCGGTTCACTCTGCCCTCTTCGCCTGGCCGTGAGCCTGAGCTCTGAATCGAAGTGGAGGTCCTCGTACTCCGTGCTCAAGGCGTCGAGCATATGTTTGGCGATCTCGTTTAAGCGGGCCGACCAGTGCGTGTGTGTCTCCTCCGACATGCGGGCAAAGGCGCTTCGGGCAAGTTCAAGCGCTGCCCTGGCACGTCTTATGTTGGCGAGATCGTGCTCTAGGAGCTCGAGTTCCTCCACCGTGCTCACGTAGCTATCATCGTACTCTTTGGTGGCAGCACGCACGCGCACAGCCAGCTCGTCACGCTCCCGGCGCAACTCCTCCAGTTCAGCCTTGAGTGACGCCAGCTCGCGCACCAGGTTGGGATTCTTCGGATCGAGGTCGGGCGGCGGCGAGTCGCCCAGGTCCGGACAGCGAGCGACAATCTCTTGCATTGTCGCCCAGGCATTGTCGCGCTGGGCCTGCAACTTTTCGATGATGGCGGGAAGCTCGCCGGCAACGAGATCGCTGGTCGTGTCCTGATGCATGCGCTCGAGCTCCGTCTTGAGCCCTTCCCAGCGCCTGTACTTCTGCGCTGCCTCGAGAAACTCCTTGTAGCCCAGCTCCACTTCCTCGGCATGTGGAACTCTGGCCTGCTGGAAGTGATCTTTCAGTTCTACATCGAGATCCCTTATCTGATCTTGAAGGAAACTGACTTCCGAGCTCTTGTGATCAAGCAGTCCCGCCGACGATTGAAAGGCGCGCAGCTCCTCATGGTAGGAATTGATGTCATCGGCCAGCTTGAGCGCATTTTCCGGCGTGGCATCGGCTGGGTTTCTTCCAGCCTTCTCGAAGTAAGATTCCAGTTCGCCTCGGAGCTTTATCACGTGCGTCTGGCGGCTCAAGACGAGCTGTTCCAGCAGGTCGAGGTCCTTGAGCCTGGGAG
>DATNRD010000424.1:0-3293 GCA_036703665.1 Candidatus Obscuribacterales bacterium | reverse complement strand
GTTGCCCGGTACACGTCGGCCAGGCTGTTGAGATCTACTGCCACGTCGGGGTGCCAGGAACCAAGGGCCATTTCGTCCAGGGCCAGCGCCTGCCGGTAGGTGTTGATGTCGAGCTGCTCTGACGCCAGGCTCATCTCCCGTATTCTGTTGGCGCGCCGCTCCAGCCTCTCGGCCTCCTTGCGCCTGCCCTGTGCTGCGTAAAGGTCGGCCAGATTGTTCAGCGTCACTGCCAGGGCCGGGTGATTGGGACCGAGCGCCTCCTCATCCGTTTCCAGTGCTTGCTTGTACAGGCGCTCGGCCTCATCCAGCTTTCCCTGGGCCCGCTTGAAATCCGCCAGGCTGTTTAAGCTGAGCGCCAGGTCCGGGTTGCGCCGGCCAAGCCCGCCTGCGTCCAGCCCGTTTTTCTCCCCGCCCTGGCCGGGGGTCGCCTGCAAGGTCAGCGCCATGGCTCGTTCGTAAAGCGGCTCCGCTTCGTCCGGCTTGCCTTGAGCCGCGTAGAGATCGGCCAGGTTGTTGAGGCAGACTATGACGTCGGGGTGACCGGGTTCGCCCTTCTTTTCAGCGACCTCCAATGCCTGCTTGTAAAGCCTCTCTGCCTGGTCTAACTTGCCCTGGGCCCGGTAGAGATCCGCCAGGTTGTTGAGGCTGACTGCCAGGCTGGGCTGCGTGAAGCTGCTGCCCTGGTCGGGGTGTTGAGGAATCTGGAATCTGGCCAGCTCCGGATGTCCGGGCCCAAGAGCGCCGGCAGCCATATCAAGAGCCTCCTCGTACAGGGGGGCAGCCTCCTCGAATTTGCCCTGGGCCCGATAGACGCTGGCCAGGGCATTGAGCGTCTCGGCTATAAGCAGCGCCTGCTTGTGCGGCGCGCTCTTTCGCAAAGCCAGGACTTGTTTTAGCTGCGCCTCCGCTTCGCTGTAGCGGGCTTGATATCGCAAGACCGAGGCCAGCTTGAAGAGCGTATCGGCGTAGCGTTTATCCTGGGTGCCAAAGGCGCGGGACTGGTCGGCTGCCGCTCTGAGAGCAGCCTCGGCCTCTTTGTATCTTCCCTTCTCGACCAGCCGTTCGGCGGCATCGCTGTACTTCTTCCAGGTCGCCGCACCGGTCTTAACCGGTGTGGCCGAGCACAGAACAGTTTGTGCCAGCGCCAGACACAGCAGGGTAGCTTTTCGGTTCATCTCCAAGCCTCATATTGTATGCCGGGTACGTGCGTTCACAGATTAGACATTAGCGCTAGCCGCTCCTGCATACCCCAAATAGCTTCCCGAAACCCTGCCCGTGCAGTGCTTTCCAGGCAGCCCGTCCTCTTCTCGCTCAAACCGTCATATGGCCCGCCGGCGCTGCTCTTGGGCGCAGCCGCTGGCGGATTCATTTGACTTTGATTGAGCGAAATTCCTAGGTTTAAGTCCTTCATTGTTTGTTCACACGCAGTCGAGAGTACAAAGCAACCCCCACAAAATCCACGTAAACTTCCCGCCCGAAAAGGCTTTGTGCCATCCCCAAAAATACCTGTACACCAGGCAGGGTGTGGCCATCCATTCACGGCGCCCGCGGGTGGATGCTGGGGGCAATCGCGGCAAACGCGCACCTCAGACCCGTCCTTCCGTGACCTGACTGAAACCGCGTGGGCTGGTGTGGCTCAAACGCTGGCGCTGCCTGAGACACTCGGACGTCGCGAAAGGCGCAATTTGTCCTAAGCACGGCGACAACCAAGAAGGAGTTCGTCATGTTCACCCTCATCATGGGAGTGGGCGGTCCGACCGGGCTGCTCATGATTCTGGCTGTCATCGCAATCCTCGTGATTGCGTATCGATTCTTGCGCCGGTCGACCCCGCTCGACCCGCGCCACACTGGCAAGGCCGATACCCACACCTGCAAGTTCGACGCCGAGGAGGTTCGGCGCACCCAGCTCCAGCCGCGCCCGCCGGTGGTCATGCCTGCCGTCAACACGGCGGACCCGCGCGTGCAGACCGCACTGGCAGCGGTGCAGGTCACCACCGTCAAGGACAGCCTGGACGCTTTGACCGGTGAGGTGCCGGTGACAGCCGGCGGCCGCACCGGCAAGATCGCCAGCCGCAACAGCTACGGCAAGGACATCGAGCTGGCGCTCTTGTACCTGGAGGATTTCTACCGGGGGCTGGGTATCAAAACCACACGCGACCCATACACCGTGCGGGGCAAGACCTACTACAACCTGGTGGCGGAGCTGCCGGGTAGGGTCAACCCAGGCAAGGTGCTGATCATCGGCTCGCACCTGGACTCCACTGCCGGCCGTCCCTGGAGCGCGGAGTCGCTGGCGCCTGGCGCCGACGACGACGGCTCGGGCACCGTGTCGGTGATGGAGATCGCCAGGGCGCTTGTCAAGCTGCCGCTCGGCTACACCGTTCGGCTGGTGCACTTCACCGGTGAGGAGCAAGGCCTGTACGGAAGCTACGCCTACTCCGACAAGGTGGCTGCCGCCAAGACCGATCTGGTGGCGATGATCCAGCTCGACATGGTCGGCTGGTGCGCCAAGCCCGGCAACCGGCTGGACATCCACGACGGCAAGGACCGCAACGGGTCCCATGCGCTGGTCGGCTACTTCATGGCCAACGTGTCGCGCTACGGCTTGAACCTGAAGCCGGTCGACACGCACAACCATGCGGTGGACAACCGCAGCGACCACGCCGGGTTCCACGACCACGGTTACAAGGCGGTACTGCTGAGTGAGGAGTTCACCGACGACGGCTTCAACCCGAACTACCACTCCACCAGGGACAGGGTGGCGACGCTCAACCTGCCCTACGTGGTCGAGGTGATTCGGCTGGCCATCGCCACCGCCTGCGACCTGGCCGACCTGCAGCCGTAAGCGCTGTCCTGCCACCGCAGGCGGCGCTCGGTTGACGGGTTGTTGGGGACCGGACCCCGCCTGCTGAAGCACGTCACGGTTCCCTGCCAGAGGGGGTCTTCGGACCATCCCTCTGCGCAGGGGGCCGTGTGCCTTCTTGACAGGCGGTGCGCCACCGGCAAGTGGTGTGCCCGAGAATTTATTCGATATTGGAAATTTTTCCGATATCGGAAATTGTCCTGGGCAAGCCACCATTTCGGCCATGAACGACCGGCAATTATCAGTGGGACGTTGCCTATTTGCTGTTTGTGTGTTCTTGTTTTTTTGGGCCTGAATTATTCATACATATAGTAGAGGTGCGCTCACTGTAAATCTTCGGAGGCGCGCTAGCGGAGCGGTTTGTGAAGGATCGTCGGCGAAGATATCCGGTAAAGATCTGATGGATACAAGACTTCGTCGAGGCGGGGTC
>DATNRD010000423.1:0-4639 GCA_036703665.1 Candidatus Obscuribacterales bacterium | reverse complement strand
TCATATGAAGAAGTCACTAGTTATCTCAGAACAAGACAACATTGCAGCCCTGCTCGAGAACGACAGAGTCGTAGAGTTCTTCGTCAACCGCGGCGAGCTTCTCCTGGGCGATATTTACACCGCCACCGTCGAGAACATCTTGCCCGGCATCGACGCCGCCTTCGTCAATCTGGGCAAGGACAAGATGGGCTTTCTGCACGCCAACGACGTGCCCGGGCAGGGAGCGCTCAAGGAGCGGCTGGTGCCCAAGCAGAAGTTGCTGGTGCAGATCACCAAAGAGCCCACCGGGCACAAAGGCCCGCGCGTCTCGACGGCGATAAGCCTGCCCGGACGCTTCCTCGTTCTGGTTCCGGAAGAACGCGGCGTCTCGATATCGCGCCGCATCAGCGAGGCCAAGGAGCGGGCACGCCTGAAATCGATCGTCAACCTGTTGAAGCCGCCCGGTGTCGGTCTGATCATCCGCACCGAAGCCAAAGGGCAGGGAGAAGGTGAGCTCTTCGAGGACTTCGAGCAGCTCTGGGACCGCTGGCAGTCCATAGTTTCCGATGGCGAGGCCTCCATTGGCCCGACGCTCATCTACCGCGATATGGACCTGCTCTACCGGGTCATCCGCGACGCCTATTCCACCGACATAAATGAGGTCATCGTCGATTCTCACGACGGCCAGAGGCGTGGCCAGGAGTACCTTTCCGGCTGGGCCGGGCGCAACACCCAGGTGGTGCTGCACAGCGGTGACGAACCGCTCCTGGTGGCCAAGGCAATCGACCGCGAAATCGAGGCAGCGCTCTCCGACCGGGTCGAGCTGCCCAGCGGTGGTCACCTCAACATCCAGCCGACCGAAGCCCTCACGGTCATTGACGTCAACTCGGGACGGTTCACCAGCTCGCGCACGCAGGCAGAAACCGTGCGGCGCACCAACCTCGAGGCGGCCCAGGAGATACCCCGGCAGCTGCGTCTGAGAAATATCGGCGGCATGGTGATCGTGGACTTCATCGACATGGAAAGCCGCAAGGACCAGCAGCAGGTCCTGGAGGCGTTCCAGCGAGCCCTGGAGGAGGACCGGGCCAAGCCGCAGATCGGACAGCTGTCCGACCTGGGGCTGGTGGAGCTGACCAGGCGGCGCCAGGGACAGTCCCTGCGCGAGCTCTTCACCGTGCACTGCCCGACCTGCGTGGGGCTGGGCGTCGTTCCCACTCTGGAGCTGGGTGCCGGTGATAACAAGCGCGTCATAACAGTGCGCCCGAAAGAAGAGGAGGTCGTCCTCAAGGGAAAGGCAGCGCGCCGGGCCTCGCTGCGCTCCCAGGGTTCGGCCCTGCGAGCAGCCACGGTCAGCTCCGGACGCATACAGTCCACGGTGGCGCCCCGCGGCCAGGCAGCCGAGGTGGAGGAAGCTCTGGCTGAGGTGCCGCGCGAGATTCTGGAGCAGGTCCCCGACGAGTTGCTGGAAGGGGCCACGGCTGCCAAGGCGTTCCGGCACGAGGGGGCGCTGTCCGCCGAGGTCGACGTGCCGCTCAGCCTGGAAGAGGAAGCCGAAGAGTTCGAAGAGGAGCTGGCGGTGCAAAGCTTTGCGCCGCGTCCAGCCCTTTTCGAGGAGAGCGAGCCGGAGGATACGCAAGGCCTGCACGAGGAGTTGGGCCTTTCCGTAAGGGCCGCGGAACAGGTCCGGCAAGAGCTGGAAGCCGGGGCGAGCGAAACCGAGGAGCTGGAGGAGTTTGAGGAAGCCGGCCAGCAGGTAGAGCCGCCGCTCCCCTACAGCCCCTTTGAAGCAGAACCGGAGCAGATCGCCGGCGTATTCCGCTTGAAGGTCAAGCCAGCCCAGCCGGCCCAGGAAGCAAGCGAAGCCGCCCCGGACGAGACGCCGGAAGTGGACATCGAGCAGGAATCGCGGCCAGCCTACCAGCACGAACCTGAAGGGCAGGAGCCTGGCGCCGGACAGCCGTCCGATTCCAGCGAGCAAGAGGGGCAAGGCTACAGCCCAGACCAGCCCTACGAACAAGAGCAGGCAGGCGAGCCGGAGCAGCAGGGACAGGCAGCGGATAGCCACGAGTCGCCCTCCTGGTGGAAGGACTCCGGAGCCCAGCAGCTCGAGCTTTCGCTCTCGGAGCCGGAGGAAAAGAGCAACTACTCGGTCTCGGCATTTCCCGGCGGGCTGTTTGCGCCCAATCAGGAAGCCAGCAGCGAGAACGAGGAAGACTGAGCGCTCAACGCCGCACCCTGACCATGCTGAGGCTGAAACCAAAGCGCACCGCAGATGATGTCATCTCCGGCGGCAGGATGCTGGCTTCCAGCCCAGCTTGCGGGTCTCTGGCTATGAGGTCGTAGACATAGTTCTTGTCGCGGCTGAATTGCTGATCCTCGACATAGAAGCCGCCCACGTACTGGCCCTGGTGAACAAAGCCGAGGCAGGTGGCGGCGCTAGCAGGCAGCGATATGGCCAGGCAGGCCGTCTGGCCCTTGTCCTGGAACCAGCCGCACAGGTAGTCCATGTAGCTGCGCGCGTCGAGGTCGTCGGACCTCTGCACCGGATAACCCAGGAATAGCGCGGACATGGCCAGCGTCACTTCCTCGGGCAGATCGTATATGGAAACAGTCGTCTCAGCCAGCTCCAGGTCGGCAATCATGTAAGCGAGCGACTGTTCGGTGGGCAGCGTGTCGCTCATGGTCTTGCAGCCGTAGATGCAGCCCACGACCCGGCCCCTGTAAAGCAGCATGGCCGAACGCGACTTGCGTTCCTCGGAAGAGGCCTTGACACAGCCCGTGCGCATCCCGCCTTCCAGGTCGGTAATCAGCCACTCGAGATCGTACTCGCCCATCTTGAAGGTGTTGGGCGCCGAACCGTCCACCGGCGGAAGAATGAGGTCGGTGGCTCGCTTCAAGTGGAACTTGCGCGGCGCCGTCTGTGCCCAGACGTTGAAGGCAGCATCCTGCTCCGGGGCGGCGGCATAGGGGGTGCCGGCTTGCTCCAGGCTCCAGGTCCGGCTCGTGACCTGCGTGGTGTGCTGACCGGGTGACTGCCCGGAAGTGGTACCGGAAAACCTGGAGGACAGAAGGATGCGGTTGTTGTGAACGCAGACGAACTGGGCGAGGATCTCCTCGCCTACCTTGAGCTTTTGCTCTGTGGGCAGGAATCCGGGCAGGTTGTCCTTGGGGATGATTACCGCATAGCCACCAGGCTCGGCAGCCACCACCTTGCACGCCACCGACTGCCCGGCTTTGTATCCCGTCAGTTTCCAGGGATTCAACGGCTTACCCATCTCCAGCTTCCTTATCGGCCACCCGATCGATCTAAGGTGCCTGCCTAAAAGCCCCACCCGTGCTAGTTTACTTCAGCCGCGCTCCTAAGGCACCTTTCATACGCTATCTTACATGAAACTGCCCACCAGACCGCACCGGCAGCCTCCGGCGCAGGCCAAAACGTGAGCCCGCCACTATTTCTGTACCACAACCGGCCGCCAAATCTCCTCCCCTGAGTCCACGCAGGCATCCGGCTCCTTCTGGTTAAGCTTGTGGCAACTGAGGCAGCTGCCGGAGCAGGCTGGATCGATCTCCAGCCAGGTGTTGCAGCGCGGGCAGCTCATGCCGGTGGAAGAGGCCGAAGGCGGTTCAAGCGGGCATCGGCAGCGCGGGCAAACCAGGTAGTCAGCGCCCATGGCAGTCGCCCTCGCCGCCGGGAACCACGCTTATCGCCTCGGCAATCCGCCTGCCTACGGCAATCTCCAGCTGGTTCCTCGCCACTATCACCGGTCCGCCAGGAATAGTTTTCCTTACCCGAATGCAGGCGCCCTCCTCGATCCCGAACCGCAGAGCCTGCATGGTGACCTCACCGGCCTGGGTGCCGGCCACTATCAGCCACTCACCTTCCTTCGCGTCCGCCAGCGTCACTAGAGGCTCCTCATTCTGCCGGCGCTACCGCGCGAGCGCCCCTCGGCTCCAGCCGATTGCTGCGCCAGGCGGCAGGACGGACAGAGTCCGAAAATTTTGAACTGCGCATCGATTACCTCGAAGTTGTAGCGGGCCCCGATTTTCTGGCCGGCCTCCTCGAGGAAGTGATCCTCAAACTCGATCGTGCTGTTGCAACCGATGCAGATGATGTGCTGGTGGGGAACGTTTTCCTGCTTCAGCTCGTAATGCTTGTGCCCCTCGGCAAAATCCAGCTCCCTCAACAGCCCCAGCGATGAGAGGAGCTTGAGGGTCCTGTAGGCGGTCGCCAGGCTGACATGCGAGCCCCGCTCGGAGAGCTTCCCGTAAAGTTCTTCCGCTGAAAGGTGCGTCCCGTGCGGCTGCTCGCGGAAGATTTGCAGGATGACTTCGCGCTGAGCCGTGATCCGGTGCCCACGCTTGCGCAGGCTGTCGTAAACCGCATCGGGCAGAGCTCGCTGCCCGGACTGCTTGTCTTTGTCTATATCGCTGCCAGCCACGATCCTGTCGGCCACCCGTTGGTCAAACTTGTTTGAGGCTGCTACTTTCACGGACACCTGGCTGCCGGCCGCCATCTAGTCCATATTAGAGCATGCCTGGTTGCATGCCAAGAATACCGGATTAATGAGAGGTTGGCGTCCGGCAAAAAACCCTGGTGGAGGCTCCCCTACCTGGATGGGGGATCAGGGCGCGGAGAAATCCTACATACAGGGGATGCGCG
>DATNRD010000422.1:0-10392 GCA_036703665.1 Candidatus Obscuribacterales bacterium | reverse complement strand
CGACCCGCCGCCGGCTGCCACCGTGTGGATTGACATGAACGGCGCGCGCAGCCGCACGCCGGCAATCTCCGTTTCGAAGGAGCGTTCGTATTCTCCCTGGAAATGCGCCACGTCGGTGGAGGTGCCGCCCATGTCGAAGCTGATGATCTTGGAAAATCCCGCCATCGAGCTGGTTTTCGCGGCGCCTACAATTCCTGCCGCCGGGCCGGAGAGGATGCTGTCCTTGCCGTGAAAATGCTGCGCGTCCGCCAGCCCGCCGCTGGACTGCATGAACATCAGTCTGGTTTGCCCGAGTTCGGCTGCCACGGTCTTTACGTAGCGCCCGAGAATGGGGGAAAGATAGGCATCGGCGACCGTGGTGTCGGCGCGGCTGACCAGCTTCATCAAGGGGCTGGTCTCGTGAGACAGCGAGATGTGGGAGAAGCCCACCTCGGCTGCAATCCCGGCCACCAGTCTTTCGTGGGCCGGATAGCGATAGCTGTGCATGAAGGCGATGGCGCAGGAGCGGATTCCTGAGCGGTAGGCTCTCTCGAGCGAGGCGCGTAGCGGCTGGGCATCGACCGGGGAAAGCTCCTGTCCGTCGGCGCTGAACCGTTCGTCGACCTCGATCACGTCCTCGTACAGCATCTCCAGAAGGACGATCCTGGTGGCGAAGATTTCGGGGCGATTCTGATAGGCGATGCGCAGGGCGTCGGCAAAGCCGGCAGTCGTAACAAATACGGTTCTTTCCCCTTTGCGCTCCAGCAGCGCGTTGGTGGCAACCGTCGTGCCCATCTTCACCGCCGAAACAAGATGTGCCGGAATCGGCTGAGCCTTATCTATGCCGAGCATGTCACGAATTCCCTGAACAGAGGCGTCCTTGTATCTCTCAGGGGCTTCAGAGAGCAGCTTGTGCACCAGAAGGCGCCCATCCGGCGCTCGGGCAACGACATCCGTGAACGTTCCGCCACGATCGATCCAGAACTGCCAGCCGGAATCCCCGCCTGTGCCTGCTTCTCCTTGTGTCTCTAACTTATCCATGACAAGTTGCCGGGAATTGCCGGGATGCCTCCCAATTATGCCTAATCTATCCTTAGAAGCTGGCCCGGGAGAAAGGCAAGAGCTGGGATATAATCTGGCGGTTTACAAGATCTCACCTGCCGAACCACCTGATAAGGAGCGCTTATCGTGAGGCGATTGTCGATACTGGTTGCTGCTGCCAGCCTGCTTCCTGCGGCCTTGCCTGGCTTTGCTCAAAAGTCCGATCCAGCGCCCATTTTCATGTCTCCGGCACCGGCGCCGGAGCCGGCGCGCCAGGCGGGGCTTGCTGCCGTTCCGCTGGGGGCAGCCGGTGTGCTGACCGGCTTTACCATCGGCGTTCCGCTCAAGATCTCGCGCACGATTGTCTCTGAAAGCAAGAGGATGACGGTCACCATACTCGATGATTTCGGGGGCAGCAGGAAGATTGTCGACAGGGTTCTGGCTGCCTCCCTCGGCGTTCCCTATGGTATCGCCAGCGGTACCGTCCTCGGCTCGATCCGCGGCGTGCAACGTGCCATCAAATATGGTTACGCCAAGCCTTTCAGCCCAGAGTCGCTGGGTATGGTGGAACCGGAAGAGTAACAATTTATCCGATCCGCGATACTGCCAGGCGGCTCTTTGGGTATGCTCTTTATATAAGAACTCCAAGAGGGTCAATGTCCCCTGTGCAATTTGACCGAGGCTTGATTCGATGGGTTCGTTTGTTCGTAGCCTGCCTGGCGGGCTTTGTGGTACTGGCTGGCTCAGCCTCTGCCGCAGTTGCACGCTCGGATGAAGGGGAGCTGGCAGCTCTTTCGCCTCTGCCGCTGATTGAATGGCGTGACCACGCCGTCAAGCCCCAGGGCGTCATAGTCATGATTCACGGTGTCACACTGCATGCAGGCGTATTCGACGTTTCCGCGCGTGCCCTGGCTGCGCGGGGGTTTGTCGTTGTGGCGCCGGACCTGCGCGGCTTCGGGCGGTGGCAGCAAAAGCGTGAACTGCGGCGCGATGAGCGCCGCGTAAATTACTCGCGCAGCCAGCAGGATGTTATCGGACTGATCGATAAGGTGCGCAAGCTTCATCCCGGGCTGCCCGTCTATGTCGTGGGCGAGAGCCTGGGAGCCAACATGGCTGTCGGTCTGGCGGCTGCGCGTCCGGACCTGGTCGACGGGCTGGTTCTTTCCAGTCCCTGTATCGCCAGGCACATCTTCCTGGTTGCCAGCATGCTCACAGATGTGGTCCGGTCGTTGCCCGCCGGCAATGGACAGTTGAGCATGAAATCGTACATCCGCAGCCGGCTTTCCGAGGATGCCAAGATCGTGGAGGGATACCAGCAGGATCCGGCCATTCGCAAGACACTCAGCTTGAGAGAACTCATACAGAGCCGCTTCGCCTTAAAAAGGGGCTACCTGGCAGCAAGGGGAGTGCCGGCTCGCCTGCCGGTGCTGATCATGCAGGGTACGGCTGACAGGCTTTTCAAGCCGCGGGGTGTGTACGCGCTGGTCGAGAGCCTGCCTTGCGCTGATGAGCGGGTCAAATGGTTCGACGGTAGAGGACATCTGCTGCTGGAGACGGCCTACGTGGCTCCGGAGGTGCTGGACACGATGACCGACTGGCTGTCCGAGCGTGCCGCGCAGCCGGGACTGCCTGCCACGGCCGCTCGCGTGCCCGAATCAAAGGAAGCCACCGAACCGGACGCCCTCAAACACCTGCAATGACTTGCCGGTAAAAGGGGCAAGAGCTGCTCGGCTGTCAGCGCGACCAGTACACGCGGACGAACTTCTCACGGTGCGAGGGCTTTATCTCCAGGTTGCCCTTGAACGATTTGTAGAACTGCTTGCCCAGTCGCATGGCCAGCCAGCGCGTTGTGGTGAGGAGCTCGATTCGCTTGCCGTTCTCGTGCATGGTGGCAATGCGCGACAGGGGGTTGTCGTGCCAGGCCTTGCCCTCAGTGTGCTTGATAAGGGCCAGGCAGGCGTCCCTGTGCGTGACGAGCAGATCACTTTCCAGCACGACCTCGCCGTCGTACATGCGCTTTTCCACCCTCTCGCAGCCAGGGCACATTACCTGTCGGACCTCCGGGTCCCTGGCCAGCGACTTGAGCTTGTTGGGATCGATGTACCAGTGTTTGTCGTGGCAGATCGCTGTGCAGCGCGTGCAAACGGAGGTTCCCGGCTCGTGAATGTTCTTCTGCGCCAGTCTCCGGTCGGCCGGCAGGCGATCCTGGGTGTGCCCAATCTCCGGCGCTCGTTGCTTTTTCGACGATCTGAGTGCCGCGGTCGTGGGATTCACCGTTTTGCTCATATGGTCGGTCTCCTTCAGGTTGATTAAGCAAAGGAACCTGATCTTTATTTTCCCGGATCGCGCCGGGAACATCACCTTCCGAAACAATAATTGACTGCTTGAAATCCAGGCTCCATGCCGCCGCTGCCTGATTTTACCCCTGTTCAGGCGCCCGATGCTTAAGTTGCGCCCAAAGGGAACGCCGCCTTCGGCGTCATGCCTTGTTACATGGGGTACGTCCGGGCAGCGGTAGCGGACTCAATCCCCCTTGCCGTTGCCGCCCACGGGGCGCTGGACGCCGTTCTCCCGCCGTTTGCGCAGGAGGTTGCTGTAAACCTCTTGCGCGCGCAGGGTCTTTTTGTGGTCGGCTCCGAAGACCTTCTGGCAGATGTCCACGGATCTCCTGCACAGCGGCTCGGCTTCGGCGTACCTGCCCTGCTTGTCGTAGAGGATGACCAGGTTCTCCAGGGTGCTCAACATCCGGCCGTATTGAGGGGCGCAGTGCTCCGAATATTGAAGAGCGGCCTGAAATGCCTCCTCGGCTTGTTTGAGGTCCTCATCGTCCTCGCAGAGCACCGCGTGATAGGTGTAATTGGCCCACAAGCGCTCCCAGATCGTGCGTGCTTTAGATTCCAGCCAGGCTGCCTCCTCGTCTCGCCCGCTGGCGCGCAGCAGCCTGGCCAGGCCCTCCAGGCACTCAGCCTTGTCCTGACGATTGTCGCCCAGATCGGGCGACTCGTAGATGGAGAGCGCTTTCCGGTAGAGCGGCTCGGCCTGGCTGAATCTCTGCTCGTCGTTGAAAGTGTTTGCCAGACCCACCAGCCCGGCCGCCAGACGAGTGCCCGCCGGCTCTTCCTTCCCTGCCTCGTCGATTGCCCTCTGGAAGAGTCGCCTCGCCTCTTCCAGGTCGCGCCTCTTGTAGGCGGCGTTACCCTGGTCCATACAGCCCTGCCAGGTATCGCCCTCGGCCTCTGCCGGCGGGATAGGCGCCAGCAGCAGCGCCAGGCCCAGCGCGGCCACCCGCTGCAGCAACCTGGGGGCAGCAGGGGTGGATGAGCGGGGAAGGTGGTTGAGCTGTTCGGTCAACATAGTTGGGTGCCTTGTCTTAAGGTTCATGCCCTGAAAATCGCCCTCGGAAACGTGATTACGTGCCGGACAGAGCGCCGCTTGTGCTTCTCCCGGCAGGCAGTGTGCCAAACGGTCCGCTTCGACCAACTGTTCCTTAACGCATGAGCACAAAGGCAGCTAGCAAAGGACATTCTGCTGTTTAATAAGCATCAGAAGAAGATTGATCCAGCAACGGTTGGGCCCAGCTTGAGCGAAGGTGTGCATATGAACGATGGAAAACGCCCCGGCCGGGTGCTTGTAGTTGAGGACAGTCCGACGCAGGCGCAGCAGCTGACTTTGATCCTGAAATCGGCAGGGTTTGAGGTTGAAACCGCTTACGACGGGCAGGCCGGTTTTGAGAGGTTTCGTGCCGGGGAGTTCGACATTGTCCTATCGGACGTGGTCATGCCTGGCATGGACGGTTATGAGCTCTGCCGGAAGATCAAGGCCGATGCCAAGGGACGCAACTGTCCGGTCGTCTTGCTGACCGCCTTGAACGAGCTCAAGGATCTGATTGAAGGCATGCGCAACGGCGCCGACAACTTTCTTACCAAGCCCTACGAACCGTCATTTCTGCTGGCGCGCATCGGCAATATCCTGAGCAACAAGCAAGCGGAGAAGGACGAGCCCACGCAGTCTGTTTGCGATCCCGAGTCCGGGGTCTGCTTTATGGACAAGAGCTTTCTCAAGACCCTCGATCAAAAGCGTATTCTCGACTTTCTGGTCTCTACTTTCGATGATTTCCTGCGCTCTCGGCAGCGCGAGGCCGAGACCAAGTTCGTCGAGGCCAGGCAGCGCCTGGAGCTCATTGAGCAACGAGAGGCGCTGGTCAAGAAGCTGGCCGATGAGCTCAAAAATCCGCTCCAGCAAGCAGAAAAGACGCTGGGCGAGCTTTTGGGTGGCGCGCATGGAAGGCTGGGAGAGCGTCAGGCGCGCGCTGTCTTCGAATTGCGCCAGAGCGTGCGTGAGAGTGTAGAGATGCTCAAGGAGCTGCTGGAGTCGCAGAAAGAGCAGCGCAGCGTGCAAAAGACATTCTGAATGCCGGCCTTCTGCCGGTTCGCCTGCGGTAAAATACGCAGCGTTTGTCTTCTGCTGCCGATCCAGCCCATGAGCTCTTTAGCATCACGATACTGCTTGATTGCCGTCGCCGGCATGGCTGCAGGCTGTGCCCTGGCGCTGGCGACGCCGGCAGCCGCCGGGGCCTCTGGTCCGGTCGGCGATCCGCCTCAGGTCATGGGACCGCCAACGGTGCCCCAGCGCCTCCGACCGCGCATGTTCAGGCGGCGGCTTGCCCCCGCGGCGGCAGGTTTGCCGGGCGCTGCGGCGTCGGCGCCGGCAGCGCTGCCGTTGCTGCCCGCTGAGGCAACCCCTCCCTCGACCGACAGGAAAGACGCGGTCAAGTCCGGCAAAACGACCGATTCATCTCAGGCCGGCGATAAGAAGAAGCAGAAGAAAAAGTCCGGAGGCAAGGCTCGCGGCGATGCTCCCTGCCTCGCCTGGATAGAGCCGATGATGCCATCGCGGGCGGTGATTGTCTGCGTGCACGGCCTGGGGCTCTACAGCAACAGCTGGGAGCAATTCGGCAAGCGCATGTCTGCGCAAGGATTTCCCACCTATGCCATAGACGTGCGCGGGTTCGGATCCTGGATGAAGGCTAAGGGGCACCAGAAGGTCAACTTCAACGCCTGTCTCGAGGACGTAAAGACTACGCTCAAGGCAGTCCGGCTTGCCAACCCCGGTCTGCCGGTTTTCTTGATCGGCGAGTCCATGGGTGGAGCGATTGCGCTCCAGGCGACCGCGCTTTATCCCGACCTCTTGGACGGGCTCATATCGTCGGTGCCGGCCGGCGAGCGCTTCCAGCAGAAGAAAACCGACGTCAAGGTAGCCCTGCACTTCCTGTCCGGGCCCAACCGGCAGTTCGACATTGGCTCGCAGATCATCAAGCAGGCCACCACCTGTCCGGAGTTGAAGGCGGAGTGGAAAGGTGATCCGCTCGATCGCCTCAAGCTTTCCGCCAGGGAGCTCATCCAGTTTCAGCTTTTCATGAACAAGAACCACGAGCGTGCCAGAGAGATCAAGAACAAGCCGGTACTGATCGTCCAGGGATGCCAGGACAAGCTCGTAAAGCCGGAGGGAACCATGGAGCTCTTCCAGGAGCTGTCGACCGAAGACAAGCAAATTGAGCTGATCGCCAACGCGGAGCATCTCATATTCGAGGAAGGGCAGTTCTCCGATGCGACACTGAATATGGTGGTATCGTGGATCGAAAAGCGCTTGCCTGAGTCGCCCTTGCCGGCGGCCGGGGAAGCCTCTCCGTTGCTGGCCGCTGCACGCGCCAGTTTCGTCAAGGGAGATTACGACGAGGCGCTGTCCTCACTGGATAAGGCCGTTGCAGCCAACCCGGGCAGCAGCGAGGCTCACTTGCTTTTGGGCGCCACACAGCTCAAGCTCCGCCACTTCGGGCAAGCCAGGCAGCACCTCCGCCGCGCCATCAGGCTGGGTCGGGGAACCGCGCAGGCGCGCGAGGCCAACCGGATACTCATGTCGCTACCCAGGCAGTTCCTGGCCCCGCGCCGGGGCCCGGGCACGCGCCCGCTGGCACTGGCGCTGGCTCGCTTCGGTCCGCCCGGGCCGGCGATGCAGGGCGCGCCGCTGACCGGGCCCGGGGGCAGGGCGGGCCGGAAGTTGCCGCCGGCAAGGAGGACGGCGGCAGAAAGGCAGCCGACCGTGCTGGTTTTCAATGCCGGCTGGTGCGAGCCGTGTCAGGACATGACCTCCGTAATCGAGCAGGCGAAAGCCCGTTTCGGCCAGCGCGTGCGCTTCATCATGGTCGACGTGGACGATCCGTCCAACGATGAGCTCGTCGAGCAGTACGCGGTCAGCCCGGTACCGACGGTAGTCTTCCTGAGAGCCGACGGACAGGTGGCGGACTACTCGGTGGGATACGCCGGCATCGACGGCATGGTGAAGGGCATGATCAAGATTTTGCGCGGTGCCTGAAAATGTTGCTGCCGCTCAATGACCATGAAAGTTGCGGGTTGAGGTACTGACCGTGGAAGACTTCGAAAAGCTCGGCGTGTTTTATCTGGGCCGGCCCTACGATCTTAAGCAGAGGCGCCCGAAGCCCGGGCTTGTGCTGTATGACTCCAGGGATCTGCTCACCCATGCCGTCTGCGTGGGCATGACCGGCAGCGGCAAGACCGGGCTTTGTGTGACCATCCTGGAGGAGGCGGCCATCGACGGCATACCGATTATCGCTATCGATCCCAAAGGCGATCTCGCAAGTCTCATGCTGACGTTCCCGGAGCTCGAGGGGCAGGATTTCCTGCCATGGATAAGCGCCGATGAAGCCAGGCGGCAGGGGCTGGCGCCGGAGGCTTACGCCGCTCAACAAGCCACCGGTTGGCGCCAGGGGCTAGCGCAATGGGGACAGGACGGGCAGCGCATTGCCAGGCTCAGGCAGTCGGCCGAGTTCGCCGTCTACACCCCCGGCAGCAGCGCCGGGCTGCCTGTTTCCATTCTCGAGTCCTTCCGTGTGCCATCACAGGCGGTGCTGAACAGCCCCGAGTTGCTCGGCGAGAAGGTTAGCGCCACCGTCACGAGCCTGCTTACGCTTTTGGGAGTCGATGCCGATCCGCTTAGGAGCCGCGAGCATATTCTGCTGTCGACCATTCTCAGCCGCGCCTGGCAGGGCGGTCAGGACCTGGATGTAATCTCGTTGATTCACCAGATACAGTCACCGCCTGTCGCTCACATCGGGGCTTTTGATCTAGAGGCTTTCTTTCCGGCCAGGGATCGATTCGTCCTGGCCATGGCTCTCAATAACCTGGTGGCCGCCCCTGGCTTCGAGTCGTGGCGCCAGGGCGAGCCGCTCGATATAGACCGCCTGCTCTATGCGCCCGACGGCAGGCCGCGCGTGTCAATCTTCTCCATTGCGCACTTGAGCGAGGCCGAGCGGATGTTCTTTGTGGCGCTCTTGCTCAATGAGGTTCTTTCATGGGTGCGGGCGCAACCGGGGACAACCAGCCTGCGGGCGCTCCTCTACATGGACGAAATATTTGGCTACTGCCCGCCTGTGGCCAACCCGCCTGCCAAGCAGCCGCTGCTTACGCTGCTCAAGCAGGCACGAGCCTGCGGTCTGGGTGTGCTTCTGGCTACGCAGAACCCTGTTGACCTGGACTACAAGGGGCTTTCCAACGCCGGCACCTGGTTTGTCGGCAGGCTGCAGACGGAAAGGGACAAGGCACGCATCCTGGAAGGGTTGGAGGGGGTATTTGCCGGAACGCCCGTTGGCTTTGACCGCCGGGCAACGGACCAGGCGATCTCCGGGCTTTCCAGAGGCATCTTCATCATGAACAACGTACACGAGGCCGCCCCCGAGATATTCCAGACACGCTGGACGCTGTCCTACCTGCGGGGACCGCTTACGCGCAACGAGATAAGGATGCTGTCCGGCTCCCAACGAGCGGCCGCGGCTTCCGGAGCGCGCTGCCAGGCACCGCCGCAGGATAAAGCAGCAACGGTCCAGCCCCCGGAACGCGGAGCAGCATCGGCAGCCGTCGGGATGCGCCCGGCCTTGCCGCCGGCAGTGCCGCAATACTTCCTCCCGGCCACCGTCGCTCGGCCCGAGGGCAGCAGCCTGGCTTACCAGGGGCATGTTCTGGGCGCCGGTGCCGTGCACTTCCTCGACTCCAAGCTGTCGATAGATTACACCGAGGCGGTGACCGCGCTGGCTCCGGTAACAGGCGAAGCAGTGCCGGTGGACTGGAACAAAGCCAGCCGTGTGGCCATAAGCCTGGATCGGCTCGAGGGCAACCCCAGCCAGCCGTGCCGCTATTTGCCCCTGCCGGCCGCGGCCTGCCAGGCGAAAAACTATGACCGCTGGCAAAAGGACTTCGCCGCCTGGCTCTATGTAAACAGCCGCTTGGACCTGTGGAAAAGCGCCACCGTTAAGGCGGTGTCACGACCCGGGGAGTCGCAGCGCGACTTCCGAATTCGCCTCAGCCGGCGCGCGCACGAGGAGCGCGACCGGGCGGTGGCGCAGTTGAGGAGGAAGTACGCCCCGCGCATCGCGTCGCTGGAGGAAAGGGTGCGGCGCGCCGAAATTGCCCTTGCCCGCGAGGAGCAAGAGGCGCAAGAGCAAAAGATGCAGTCGGCTATCTCGGTGGGGGCAACGCTTCTGGGGGCCTTCATGGGACGCAGGGCCATGGGCTCAGGCACCCTTTCCAGAGCTACCTCAGCGGCCAGAAGCACCACTCGTGCTGTCAAAGAGCAGCAGGATGTGGCCCGTGCGCGTGAGACGCTGGAGGCGCTCACACGGCAGCTGGAAGAGCTCAATGCCGAGTTCCAGGAGGAGACATCCGCGGTCGCCAGGATATTCGATGCTGCCGGGGAGGCTTTCGAGGTGGTCTCGCTGAAAGCCAAGAAGACCAATGTTGCCGTTCAGCTTCTGGGGCTGGTCTGGCTGCCTTACTGGGTGGACGGCGAAGGGGCCATGCTGCCTGCCTGGCATTAGCTCAGGGGCGGGGGATATGAATATGTTCAGTGACAGCCGTTAGACATCCGCGATCAGCACAGGCGATGCGCTTCGCGCATCGTACCTACCGAGCGCGCCGGCGCGCTCGGGGCGCACGGACGCCCGCGCTCCCAGGGGATTCGCCGACGCACTTCCATGAACATGTACGGGGATACTAAATCTGTTATCGTGGATCTCATCGGCTGCCTGGTGGTGCCTATGCAATCTAGATGGACGGCTGCGCTTACCGTTCTGGTTGTCTCGGCAAGCAACTGTGTTCCTGCGCCTGCCTCGCCCCAGGCTCAGCCGGAGGCGCAAGTGGCAGCGCTCGAGCGCGTGCTTTTCGGCAGGACAGCCAGCGGCAAGCCGCTTGCTGAGCGCCTGAGAACGCTCGAGATCAACGTTTTCGGCCAGGCAGGCAAGGGAGACCCGGTCGCTCGCATCAGGGCGCTGCTCAAGGTTGTTGATCCGGCCAGGGAGGCAAC
>DATNRD010000421.1:0-6122 GCA_036703665.1 Candidatus Obscuribacterales bacterium | reverse complement strand
GCAGCTTCGGAATCAGGGATTGAAGCCGTGCGCCTATCTCCCGGATGACAGGATCATTAGAACCCGGGTCCAGTCCCATATCTTGCATGAACAGATTTACCCTTGCCTCTGAAAAGCGACTGCCCTGTACTATCCCAGCCGCCTCCCTAGCCGCAACATTTCTCGACCAACCAGCTTCAATCAGCCTGTCACGTAATGCCGCCTCGTCACGGTCGGTCACACTCAAGTTGCCTGAGTCCTTTGCAGACTTGATCTTGTAGATGACCCAGTATTTCCTTCCTTCCGGACCCTCACGACGCGCCTTCCATCCCGACGGCAAGCGATACTGGCGGCCAGTCTGAGGATTCACATACCCATTGCAGCAGTGCCGGACATACGTGGCGCTGTACCCCATCATTTCCGCGAACTGCTTAACCGAGTAAGTCTTAGAGGTTGTCATGGATCACCCAGCCTGTAGTATAGTGCTACACTATACTAACAAAAAACACCAGGCAGCACGATAGCTAAGTGGGGGTGTAGTCATGCCAACTATCAAAAACGGGCTCTATAGGCGAGGAAATAGCTGGTACATTTGCGTCAAAGCCAATGGCAAACAGATCCGTAAGTCCTTTGGTTCGGACAAGAGAGCGGCGGAACTGGCCCTATTGGAGATCCGGAAACAGCGAGTCGTGGCCAGAGCACAGGGCGATTGGAGCGGGCTTGAGAAGTTAACCGAACCCAAGAAGCGCAAAACATTTGAGGAAGCAGCCGCCGACTACCTTACAGAGCGAGCGCACGGCAAGCAGAGCACCTTACGCACCTATGGCGAACATCTGAAAAATTATTTGCTGCCTGAATTCGGCAAGCTCCAGGTAAGTGACATCACGGAAGAACATATCGCCCGCTTTCAGTCCGACCTCTTAAGCCGGCGCCAGCTCTCTGAGCGCCGTACAAACAGCACCATCAATTTGCTGAGCTCCATACTCAAGGTTTGCGTCCGGCGCAAATTCATCGAAGACAATCCGGCCAAGGGCATCCGCCGACTAAGAGAGCCCAAGGCGAGCATCGACCCCTTGTCCCGGGAAGAGCTTGATCTGGCCTTGTCCTGCCTGTCTAACCATTTCCGCCCGCTCTTTACTTGCTTAGCCTGGACCGGCGCCAGACCGGGCGAACTGATCGCGCTCCGATGGAATGACGTCAGTTTTGAACGCAATGAGATCCACATCAACAAGGCTCGAGTAAAGGGTGTCGAAGACCTGCCCAAGACCGGCTCATCTGAGCGCTTTATACCGATGCTTCCGCCTGTGCGGGATGCTCTCTTGAAGCTGAAAGCAGATCGAAAGGTCGCCAGCATTGATGGGACGTCTTATGTCTTCGTTGGAAAGGCCGGACAGCCCATCAATCGGCACCTCGATGCGACTTGGGCCGCGGCTCTCAAGAAAGCCGGCTTGCGGCACCGTCCCTCATATCAGCTCCGTCATACCTTTGCGTCGCTCTGCCTTCAAGCAGGCGCAGAACCGGGCTGGATAAGTAAAACAATGGGGCATTCAAACCTTCAGACGTTCTTTCAACACTACGCCCGGTACATACCAAGTGCATCAAAACAGAACGAGCAGATCGTGGCTCGCTTCGCCGCAGCCTCACCTGACAAGCCGGACGGTGCACAAAAGGGTGCACAGACCACCTGAGCGAAAAACACCCCGGTCCTAAATACGGCACCGGGGTTTCTTTTCGGGATTCCAGATTTCGACACTTAGCCGACAGTGGGATTTGAACCCACGACCTGCGGTTTACGAAACCGCTGCTCTACCGCTGAGCTACGTCGGCAAAGGAACCAGGGTGGTTCACGGTCCCCATTATATAGGGATCGGTATCTGATCCTGCAAGTTGATAAGGAGGTTTGCCATTAGGTACCTAAGGAGTGGGCTCGGACGGGGCCGGGGCGCAGCATGGCGCGCCCCTACACGATCTGGCGACCGAGTGTCCGTTCCAGCGGATCGGGCTGTGGAGTCACGGGCGCAGCATGGCGCGCCTGTACACTATCCTCGAATTCGGATGGCACGCGGTACGGGGGCACCCCTACACTCACTGGTGGCTAGTCGTCCGGTGTGATCGCGTCGTAGATAAGCAGCGGAGGTACGAGCAGCTCGGGAATGGCCCGCTCGGGGTGGAGCTTGAAGTGGTCGACCACGTCTTCGCCCACTTCCTTCACCTTATTGATGAACGCATCTGCCAATCCTCCAAAGAGGCTCATGGTTTCCGGACTGGCTGAAATCGGCCGCCCGCTATCCTTTATAGCTTTCTGTACGACGGGATTTTCGGCTAGCTGGCGGGCCGACTCGGCAAGCTGCTTGGCTGCCTCGACGGCATCTTGAGCATGGGTGAGCAGTCCCCAGCCCAGGCCCAGCTCGGTGCCTATGATTGTGCCGAGAGGCCCCGCGGTCGAACCCACTGCGGCGCCAATCGCCATATCGCGGGCGATGTCAGCCCAGACGCTGGATTGCTCTTCTGTGGCCTTGGACTGCGAAACCTTTTCTGCCTGGTCTTTCTGGATCTCACCACTCATGACTTTTTCCTCTGGTAACTGTGGCACGATCCTTCCCCGCTCGCTTATACACGCCCGGGGAAATTCCTGGACACTGCCCCGAGACGCTCGAGAATCTTGGACTTACGAAGCTCCCGATCGCCGGCAGTATATCTATTCGATAATTTGCGCATATATGAGTCTGCAAAGCCAGAATTTGTAGATAGGCCGAGCGCTTGGTAATGAAAAACGCACGCAAGAAGCGTCATCAAATCTGCACCGAAACGCTGCCAAGGTGCGGATCTTTAAAAAATCAACGGGGTACTTCTCAGCTGGATTTAGCGTGGTAAATTAGTACCAGAAACGGTGAGCGGTGTTGCGAAGTCACCGCTTTGAGCCGAGGGGCCCTGCGGAAACGTCAGGTTGGCGCTAACCGGCAACGGCAGCAGGCGAGCCCGCTCTACGTGAAGGACTGGCTGAAGCGTAGTGAAATACTGAGCCTGCATCGCAACAGGCAGCCAGGCAGTAGCAAAAACACCGCCGCGATTAAGTTCGGGTGGTGTTTTTGTTTTCGGGCCTTTTTGAGCGCCGGGGTGTACGCAGGCAGATGCTGCTGGCCAATTGCTGAATTCGCAGCCAGATGAGACAACCAGCGGTATTGGGCTGGCAGCACGCCCACCGCTTGAGCATGGCACGATGCTAGAATGAGCGCTGGCTGCAACGTTTCGGCGGCAAACGTTGCCCGCACGGCGGCACTACAGGGACTGCAACGCAAGCCATGATTCGCAAGACCACCTTAGACAGCGGTGCAAGAATCGTCACGGAGGTGGTCGACGAAGTCTATTCCGCCTCAATCGGCATCTGGGTCGACGTCGGCTCCGAAGACGAAGACGAGCGCAACAACGGCGTGTCGCACTGCCTGGAGCACATGCTCTTCAAAGGCACCGGCAGGAGAACGGCTCACCAGATAGCACAAGAGATCGAAGACGTCGGCGGCGGGCTGGGTGCTGCAACCAGCAAGGAAAACACCTGCTTCTACGGCAGGGTGATGGGCGACAAGCTCCACGTCGCCATCGACCTGCTCCTTGATATGCTCCTGGACGCTCGCCTGGCTCAGGAAGATCTCGACCTCGAGCGTGAGGTAATTCTGGAAGAGATCAAGATGTACGAGGATGACCCCGAAGATCTGTCGCAGGAGATCCTCATATTGAACGTCTGGCCAGATCACCCGCTGGGAAGGCCGATTACTGGAACGATGGAAACGGTCTCGGGCATCGACAGCGAGATGCTCAAGACCCATGTCCAGCGCTTTTACCGGCCCCAGAACATGGTCATCTCGATTGCCGGGAAGTTCGACGAGGAAAAGACTATCGAGCAACTGCGCCGCGGGCTGAACGGGGCCAGGAAAGACAGCATCCCGCCCAAACCCGGAGTTCCGCAGTACCACACTTGCAAAATAGTCAAGGCCAAGGATATCGAGCAAGCCCACATCGCCCTTGCCACGGAGGGGCTCTGCGTCACACACGAGCAACGCTATCAGCTCGCCATTCTCGACCTCTGCCTGGGCGGCAACATGTCGTCACGCCTGTTCCAGGAGGTTCGGGAGAAGCGCGGGCTGGTCTATACCATTAACAGCTACAAAGCCAGCCACCGCAACACAGGGCTCTTCGGGGTCTATGCCGGCACCAGTCCGGGCAAGGTGTCCCAGGTTATTCAGCTAGTTCTCGAACAGTTCGCCCGCGTCAAATCAGAGGGCTTGACCGAGGAAGAGATCAAGCGGGCCAAGACCCAACTCAAAAGCGATCTGCTGCTCGGACTGGAGTCCATGCGCAATCGAGCCAGCCGAAACGCCTACGGCGAGCTGTTTTACGGTCGACAGCTGGAAGTCGAGGAGATCTGCCGCGACATTGAAAAGGTCACGGGCGCCCAGATTAAGCAGCTGGCCAACGACCTTCTGGCACCGGAAAAGCTGTCGCTGGCAATCGTCGGGCCAGGTAAGCACATCCCATCCGAGGTGTCTTTGTCCTGTTGAATTCGAGGTTTCCAATGACGCTGCCTATCAAGCTCAAGGTCAAACGCCTTCCGCACTGCCGTGACCTTCCCAGGTATGCTACATCTGGCTCTGCCGGGCTCGACCTGACGGCTGCCATCGAAACTCCGGTGACGCTCCAGCCCGGAGCCAGAGCCGCCATTCCGACCGGCATCATCGTGGAGATTCCACAGGGGCACGAAGGGCAGGTCCGCCCGCGATCAGGGCTGGCCGCACGGGCCGGCCTTACGCTTACCAACTGCGTCGGGACCATCGACAGCGACTACCGGGGCGAGGTGATCGTGCTGCTGATCAATTTGGGCGACCAGCCCTACACCGTCGAGCCTGGCGAACGTATCGCGCAGCTGCTGGTGACGCCCGTGCCGCGCGTCGAGGTAGTCGAAGTCGAGGAACTGACGCCCAATCACGAGCGCGGCGCCGGCGGCTTCGGCTCGACCGGGCGGACCACCTACGCCTGCGGCTCGGCCACCCAGACCGGCGCTCCATCTACCGGGAGCTCGATGTTGTAAGTACGTCTCAACCTTCAGATTCCTTCATCTGCCGCGCCGCGGCAGCAGGCATTCCTGTATCGTAGTCAAGTTATGCCCGATTGATTGACAGTGGGCAGCAGGGCACCGGTTCAAGGAGTTCCCGGGCATGGGCGAAAAGGTACGAGTGGCGATAGCCGGCATCAACGGGCGTTTCGGTCGCGCCAGCGCCAGAGCCGTCCTGGAAGATCCTGATCTGGAGCTGGTTGGAGCCTTCGGCAGAAGCAACGCGCCCTACATCGGCAAAGACGTGGGCGAGCTTGCCTCCACCTTGAAGACTGGTATACTGGTCAGCAGCGGATTTCTGGACCTTTTGGCTCGGGCGAAGCCCGACCTGCTGCTGGATTTTTCCGTTGCCGAGGCGGCATTGAGCCATGCGAAACTGGCTCTGGAGAAGGGAGTACGACCGGTAATCGGTACGACCGGGATCAGCGAACAGGATGTCGACGAACTTGCCCGACTGGCAGCAAAGCACAATACGCCCGGGATGCTTGTCTCCAATTTTTCGCTGGGAGCTGTCTTGATGATGGAATTTGCCAGGCAGGCCGGCGCATATTACGAGCATGCCGAAATTGTCGAGATGCATCACACGCGCAAGCTCGATGCTCCCTCAGGCACGGCCATGCGCACGGTTGCGAAGATCGCCGCCTCGGGCAACCGGTTCAATCGCATGGAAGTAGATGAGAAAGAGATTCTGGCCGGGGCACGCGGAGGCGAGGGAGCCGGCGGTGTCCGCGTCCACTCCTTGAGGCTGCCGGGACTCATGTCGCACCACGAAGTCGTGTTCGGTTCCGATGGGGAGCTTCTCACCATCAGGCACGACGCCTTCAATACCAACTGCTACATCAAGGGCATTCTGCTGGCCCTCAAGCGGGCCATGACACTCGACCGCTTTGTCGTCGGGCTGGAGAATCTGCTCGTTTCCACCGCATCGTAAACCTTTGGAGTCAGGAGGAATTTTCTCGGAATGGATAAGTCAGTGCAACCCGTAAATGTCGCCATACTAGGAGCCACCGGGCGCGTTGGGCAGGAGCTGCTCAAG
>DATNRD010000420.1:0-2816 GCA_036703665.1 Candidatus Obscuribacterales bacterium | reverse complement strand
CTTATCTGAGCGACATCGGACCTGGGTCTGCTGTTGTGGTTCCTACCGGTCCAGGCGGAAGGAGCGCCGGTGCCAGGGGCTGATACCAACGCGGCGTATGGCGTCTCGGTGTTCCTGCGAGCCGTAGCCCTTGTTCTTGTGCCACAAGTAAGCGGGAAATTTTTCGGAAAGCTTCTCCATGAAAGCATCTCGATGGACTTTAGCCAGGATCGCCGCTGCCGCTATCGAGGCTGAAAGCGAGTCTCCCTTGACCACAGGGACCTGGTGACAGGCTATTCCTGGAATTCCCTTGTTGCCGTCGACTAGCACCACAGATGGTGGCGCGGCGCCGAGCTCCGACAGGGCGCGTTTCATGGCCAGCAATGTAGCCTGAAAGATGTTCAAAGCATCGATTTCCTCGACGCTGGCTTCGCCAATGGCAAATGACGATGTGCTGCGGATAACTTCCGCCAGCTCCATGCGCTCGGCAGCGGTCAAAACCTTGGAGTCATCGAGCCTTTTCAACCTGTCCTCGAGCCGTGAGCCTGGCTCCACCGCCGGCAAGCAGACGGCAGCCGCGACGACCGGGCCGGCCAGGCAGCCGCGCCCGACCTCATCTACACCGACGATCGCTAGCTCGGTGCTCCAGCCGGTGTCATTGAGCAGAGACAGCAGCGGCTGCGCCTTGGCAAAGGAGCGATCGAAGGCGAGCAGATCTCTTACGCGGCGCCTGTCGAGGGTCGATTTCGATTTTTGCCTGGGCATCGTCGTCAGCTCTTCCCACCGCACAGTTTACCCCGAGCCGGTAGCGCCTTTGATGCAGGCGCCAGCACGCCGGCAAGCGATCGAGCTGTCCGGCCAATTCTTAGCTGGTGTTCGGCCTTTGTACGGGATGGTTTCATCGCCGCCGGAGGAGGCCTCGCCTGCACCCGGCCTCAAGAGCCGGGCGGCATGTCGAGCATGAGCAGTCCGAGACTTCCTGAGCGGAGGTCCTGCAAGAAAAGACGCGCAGCCCGGACGACGTCGGGCCTGCCGCCGGCGGTCAAGCAGTTGCGCCTGAGAGCCAGCTCTTCCAGGCTGTCAGCCGGTCGTTCCGCCTGCCGGTCGTAACGCCTGAGGGCGTCCGGATTGCAGGTTTTCAGGTGCTCCAGACCGGCGCGAGCGACCTTTTCGAGATCATATGAGCTTTCCGGGATGAGATTGAGCAGGGCCAGTTTTTCTTCCACCTCGGCAGGCAGCGCCGTGTAAGGAAGAATGCCGGGCGTATCCAGCAGCTCTAGCCGGGGATGGACTCTCACCCATTGCGGGCCCCTGGTTATCCCGGGACGATCGCCGACGGGAGCCTTACGGCGACCGATGAGCCAGTTTATGAAGCTGGACTTTCCCACGTTCGGTATCCCCACCACACACGCCCTCAGAGGCCGGGGCAGGAGACCTTTGCTCTGCCGGCGCTCATTCAGCTCGGCGGTCAGCTCGAGCGCCAGGGAGACGAGCCTGTCTTTGCCTTTCCTGGCTTTGAGATCGAGCGCTATGGCACGCTGCTCCGTCGTTGCCAGTGCAGAGAGCCAGCGAGCCAGCGTCGAGGGCTCAGCCAGGTCTTGCCTGGATAAGACGATGAGCCTGGGCTTTGCTCCGAAAAGCGCCCCCGATTGCGGGTGGGCGCTCGATACGGGCGCGCGCCCGTCGCGGATTTCGAAGATGAGGTCAATCCACTTGAGCTGGGCCTTTATGAGCTGAAAAGGCGAAACCTGCCCCTTTGCGGTTCCGGAAGGTCCGGACGGCATAGCGGGGATGCCTTATTCTGCTTCCGCGGCCGCAGGCGCCGGGGCTGCCTCTTGTGGAGTGGAGATCGGTACGCCGGCTGCTTGCCTGCGGGCACCGACCTTCTCCTTGATTCTGGTGGCTTTGCCGGTACGCTTGCGCAGGTAATAGAGCTTGGAACGGCGGACATGTCCGCGCCGCTGAACCGTTATTTTTTCGACACGCGGCGAATGGATGAGAAAAACGCGCTCGATGCCGATGCCCTGAAAGACGCGGCGCACGGTCAGTGTCGTGTTCACGCCGCTGCCATGTCGCTTGATTACCACGCCTTCGTAACCTTGCGTTCGCTCCTTGCCGCCTTCCCTGATTTTGACGAAGACTTTGACCGTATCGCCGATATTGACGCGAGGAAGATCTTTCTTCAGAAGCGGGGCTTCAATCTCTTGAATTAGCTGGTTCATGGCTTGCCGTTGGTTTGAACGTAACTTGTCGCGGAGCGGTGGGCCATTCTAGCACGCCGAACGAGCATTGTAGCGAGCAGTGCCGCTGTCGGCCGCCGACGTTAAGATGCTCTTTATATTCCCGGGCCAATCCGGGGACGGCTCCAGGGCGTCAGTCAGGCACCGGATATGGTGGCGGTTTCGCTTTCGTTCTCCGCTGCGCCAAGGAGATTAGACGCGTCCTTGAGCGTGTTGAGCTCCGCTATGAAGTCTTCCACGGACTGAAACTGGCGGTACACAGAGGCGAACCTCACATAGGCCACCTGGTTGAGCGCCCGCAGCCTCGATAAAGCCATTTCACCAAGGAGACTGGAGGCGATCTCGCGCTTGCCGAGGCTGGCCAGCTCGTTCTCCACAGAGTCGACGAGATCGTCGATCTGTTCGGCCGTCACGGGTGTCTTGGCGCAGGCTCTGGCTACACCGGCTCTCAATTTTTGCTTCTGTTGAATTTTGAGTGGGTGATACCGGAGGCGGTTGCGGGCGGGAGCTATCCATTGCATATCCGTCCGACTCCGAGGCGTACAGCGTTCGCGCTGTAGCCGAGGAGTCGGAACCGTTGGCTCGGTAAGCCCACGG
>DATNRD010000419.1:0-5238 GCA_036703665.1 Candidatus Obscuribacterales bacterium | reverse complement strand
AGTCTGCCTGCTCTTCCGACACCAGCTCGGTGACAGCAACGTTGAAATGGCGCTGATCGACGTTGACCTCGAAGCGCCGCGTCGGGCCGTGGCGCCGGTCGCCAGCCGCTTCGGCGCCGGCCGGCTGCGCAGGAGAAGCCTGACCAGGGGCAGGGGAGTGTGCGGGCAAACGCGCCAGGCTCTCCTTCAATTCGCTTTCCACGTAGGTCGTGTAGATGGATCCGCCTCGAAATGCCGGCTGCTCGAGAAGCATGAGATGGAATGGAATGGTGGTGGCGACACCCTGGATCTCGAAGCTCTCCAGGGCTATCCGCGTGCGCACGATCGCCTCCTCGCGCGTGCGCCCCCAGACGACAAGCTTGGCCAGCAGCGAATCATAGAACGGCAGTACCTGGTAGCCGGGATAACAGGCGCTGTCGACCCTTACCCAGGGCATCTGCGGCTCCCGGTAGGCGGTGATGGTCCCGGGAGAAGGAATGAAATTCTTAGCCGGATCCTCGGCGTTTATGCGGCACTCGATCGAGTGCCCGCGGAAAGCCACATCAGACTGGCTGAAAGAAAGCGGTTCGCCGGCGGCGACCAGTATTTGCTCTTTGACGATGTCGACACCGGTGACGAACTCCGTCACCGGGTGCTCCACCTGCACGCGAGTGTTCATTTCCAGGAAATAAAACTCATCGCCGGCAACCAGACACTCGACCGTTCCGGCGCCGGTATAGCCAATCGAGGCCGCACCCTTAACAGCCGCGGCAAGCAGGCGCTCTCGCGTAAGCGGGTTGAGGTTGGCGGCCGGACTTTCCTCGAGCAGCTTCTGGTGTCGTCGCTGGCTCGAGCAATCACGCTCACCGAGGTGAACCACGTTTCCGTGCCGATCGGCCAGCACCTGCACCTCGATGTGGCGCGGCCGGTCAAGGTACTTCTCAACGTATACCTGGCTGTCTCCGAAATAACTGGAGCCCTCCCGCTGCGCTCCGGCAAGGGCTTGCTCGATCTCCTCGGCCCGCCTGACGACACGCAGCCCTCTGCCACCGCCGCCGGCGCTGGCCTTAATCGCAATCGGGTAACCATATTTAGTACCAAGCTCGGCGACAGCGGCTGCTTCCGACACCGGATCTATCGTGCCCGGCACCACCGGCACCCCTGCTGCCTCCATGATGCGTCTGGAGGCTACCTTGCTGCCCATTTTCCGGATGACGTCCGGTTCCGGCCCGATAAAGACGATTCCGGCATCGCCGCAGGCGGCAGCAAAGTCGGCGTTCTCGGCCAGGAACCCGTAACCCGGGTGAATTGCCTGCGCCCCGGATTTCTTCGCCAGATCTATTATCTGCCCGATGTCCAGGTAGACCTTAGCCGGATGTCCCTCCAAAAGCCATGCCTCGTCCGCGGCCGCCACATGGCGGGCCTGCTTGTCGGCTTCCGAGAAGATTGCCACTACCTTTACGCCCAGCTCTCGGCAGGCCCGCTCGACACGCACGGCTATCTCGCCGCGATTTGCAATCAATATTTTTCTGAACATGACACCACTCTAACCGGAACCGTATCTGGCACCAGAGCATCCAAGGTAACAGCTATATCAGATTCACAGCTTAGCCATAGGACTTCCTAAGTATCTCTTTATCGAGCTGCCCGCCACACCTGGCGGCCACCGAGGCCGGGTCGGAATCCGCAAACAGGCTCCGGCGGAGCTGATTATCGCAGTAGCGGCAGGCCTTATCCGGGCGCTCAAACTCGCTGCCTGGATCGCCCAAAAGTGGCACCGGCACGGCAATTGTTCTGGCAGTCACGGCCGGGCTTGGCGGCGGCGGGGGATGGTACGATCATCGGTCCGGCATCCCGTCGCCTCGGGTTGGCAAGCGATGGCAAGGTTGGGCCGGAACAGGAGTGGGAGTCAATGACGTTCTCGACGGTATTCGTTGCTGGCGCCGGCTTCATGGGCTCCGGCATAGCCTATCTCATCGCCACAAAGACAAAGGCACGCGTAACCCTCTACGACATCCACCCGGCGGCCCTGGACAAGGCTCGGTCTGCCATCGAAAAGATGGGCAAGAGCTCGGTCGAAAAAGGTTTCATCCAGCCGGACGAGCTTGCCGAAGCACTCAAGCGCATCAAACACAGCGAATACGACAGGGACGCCCACGATGCGGACCTGGTCATTGAAGCCATCGCTGAGGACATAAAGGCAAAGAAGGAGCTCTTCGGGGTCCTGGACATAACTTGCAAGCCCTCGACGATTTTCGCTTCCAATACCTCCTCCTTGTCGATAACCGCGCTGTCCACCGCAACCAAGCGCTCCAAGCAGTTCATCGGCATGCACTTTTTCTCGCCGGCGCACGTCATGAAGCTCCTGGAACTCATTGCCGGGCTGGACACATCGCCCGACACCTTCGATAAGGTGCGCAGCTTCGGCCTGTCGCTTGGCAAGGTGATCATAAGTTCCAAGGACTTCCCGGGCTTCATCACCACGCGCCTCGGTATGGTCCTTATCAACGAAGCTGCCTTTGCGCTGATGGAAGGGCTATCCACGCCGGAGGAGATCGACCTGGGCATGACGCTCGGGTACAACCATCCGATGGGACCGCTGGCGCTGGCTGATTTCGTTGGGCTGGACATCTGCCTGCACGTGATGGAGACGCTCAGCTCCGGCTTCGGCGACCCGAAGTACAGACCATGCCCTCTGCTCAAGCAACTCGTGGCTGCCGGTCACCTGGGGCGCAAGACAGGTCGCGGATTTTATGAATACGGCGAGGCGAAATGATGTTGCTCAGCTCGGTTTTGCTTAACACACTTATCGTCGCCGCGCTGGCAGGCTTGACGTTCGCCTTTTACGCCTTCTTAAGGCCCGTTCCCAGGTCGCGCCTCGATGACCGCGACCTGCCCTTCGTCTCCATCATCGTGCCGGCCAGGAACGAGGAAAGTAAGATTGAGCGCTGCCTTCAGTCACTGAGGATGCAGAACTACCCGCATTTCGAAATTGTCGTCATCGATGACCGCTCGACCGACCGCACCGCCGAGATAATCGAGCGCATCGCGGCCCTGGACAGCAGGATCAAATTTGTTCAGGGCAAGAACCTGCCTGACGGTTGGATCGGCAAATGCAACGCCCTGGTGCACGCCGTTGGCTACGCATCCGGAGAATGGCTTGTTTTCACGGACGCTGACACCTGGCACAGCACCAACTCCATCAGGGACTCCGTCTCATACGCCATTACCAACCGGGCCGACCTCATCTCCTTCGTGCCGGTGCAGGAACTCGGCAGCTTCTGGGAGCGCGTGGTCATGCCGGTCTTGCTCGGGTCGTTCCTGTGCGGGGATCCCTTCCATACGGTCAATGATCCCGAAACCAGCAGGGCATACGCCTACGGCCAGTACGTTCTGGCCAGGCGCAGCGCCTACCTGGCAACCGGCGGGCACCAGCGCATTCGCGATGAGATTGTCGAGGACCACGCGCTCGGGCGCCTTTTCAAGAGCAATGGCTACCGCATTCTCGTAGGCGACGGCAGAGATCTTTACAAAGTCCGCATGTACACCGGACTGGAATCGCTCTGGCAGGGCTGGACCAAGAACCTCTATTCGCTAATCGAATGCCGGCCGGTCAACCTTATCATTGTTCTTTCGCTTATCAACAGCGCCGCCCTTGTGCCGTTCCTGCAGCTTGCCGCGCTAGCCGGCCTGTGGCTTACAGGCTCACCTGCCGAGCACCGGGAGCAGGCGTCGGCGCTGCTGGCGTTTCAACTGCTGATCATGATGGCGTGGTACCGGCGCACCACCGATCACTACGATGGCGTGGACTGGCGGCATTTTTTCTTGCTCCCTTTAGGCAGCATCGCCGTGACAGTGCTTTACCTGCACTCGGCATACCTGGTGATGGCCGGCCGCGAAGTAAATTGGAAGGGGCGCCGTTATAAGGTGAGAACCACCAAGACCATCGAGTCGGCTGAGCCGGCTCTGGCGCCGGTGCTCGACAAGCCGCTCGACCCGGCCCTGGAAAATTCCGACTAGAGAAGCGCATGGGCGTCGCCAATTTGACATTGGCGCTGCGCCTTGAGTAACCTTGAGGTTGGCAGCCAGCAGGCCGGCCAGGCACCCTTGTGTCCTCCAAGACGACACCGATGAACAACAACAAGCAAGAAGGCAAAGGCCCCAGCATAGCGGAGCTGCAGCGGTTCATCCGCGAACAGTCCAAGCTGGAGTTTCTCCTCAGCAACGGCGACCGCCTGGTCGGCAGGCTTCGCTGGTTCGATGAGCAGGCCTTCAGCGTGGTCCCCGATGGACAGGAGCCCATTACCATCCTGCGCGTGGCCGTTCTTGCTTACCGCCAGTCCGGTTGAAAGAGCATGGCAGAGGCTGGACAAGCTTGCATGATGCGCTCTCCGCCCCGCCGACTTGCCCTGGCCTGGAGCCCTGCGGCGGGCCGGGCGTCTCAAGTCATCCGCTTGCAGGCTAATGCCGTCGGTTCTAGTGCAAACTTGGATGATGACCCTGGGAGCGCCGCGACCCCGCATCCTCTGTAATGCTCCGTCGGCTCGTACCTCGCCTCCTAGCCGCCCTGCTCCGGAGCGGGCAGGATGCCCGCGCCCCCAGCTGAAGGCGACGGCATTGGGCTGGCAGCCCACCAGCAGCCCTATAAAGTGTTAGACTTAACGCGGGAGCTATCTATGCGTGCGGAACTCAGGGACACACCCGTGCAAGACTGGTTTAAAAGTTATTTCTGCCAGGCGATAGGCATCGACCTGGGGACGGCAAACACGCTCATTTACGTTGACAAGCGCGGCATCGTCTTGCGCGAGCCATCCGTCGTGGCGGTCGATGACGATACGAAAAGCGTGCTGGCCGTCGGCGAAGAAGCACGGGCGATGATCGGGCGCACGCCCCAGGGGATCAAGGCAACCAGACCTTTGAGAGACGGCGTCATCGCGGACTTCAAATACGCCCGGCTCATGCTCGAGAAGTTTATAGAGCGCGTCATCGGGCGGCGCAGTTTCATGAAGCCCGACATCGCCATAGGCGTGCCTTCCGGCGTGACCGGCGTGGAAAGAAGGGCGGTCCGAGATGCAGCCTACAACGCCGGCGCCGGTCAAACCTACCTGCCGGAAGAGCCGATGGCCGCCGCCATCGGTGCATCGCTGCCGGTAACGGAGCCGACCGGCTCGATGATCGTTGATATCGGCGGCGGTACTACCGAGGTTGCCGTCATCAGCCTGTCCGGCATCGTCGTCAACGAGTCCATTCGCGTTGCCG
>DATNRD010000418.1:0-10686 GCA_036703665.1 Candidatus Obscuribacterales bacterium | reverse complement strand
GCCGGGGAGTGCGGAGCTACACCGTTGACAAGCCGTCAAGCGGCTAGCGCCTCTTTCCTCGCGCCCAGTGGAGGACGCTGCCCTGTACTTGTGTCTGCGTCTGCAGACCGCCCCCGCCATAGGCGCTGCCGGTCGACGGCGTGAGGCTGCCGCCGTAGCCTTTGTAGGCCTGATAGCTCTTCACCGAGACTGGTCCCGAGGGAGCCGGGGTAGCCTGCTTGGGCAGCTTCAGGCTGCCCGCCTTGGCCATCTGCCCGGATTTGTTCTGTGCCGGAGGCAGTGCCTTGGGAACGCCGGTGTTGACCTGTGGCAGGGCAGTCCGTACCGAAGGGATAGAGGAGGAATATGGCTGCCAGCCGGCTTTGGGCAAGGGCATGGGCCCCGCGGGCAGGGCGCCTGCTCCGGCCGCCGCCGCCCCGCCGGGCATGCCGGGCGAGCCCGTAACGACCGGCGAGTCATCAATAATCTGCCACTGCTGCCGGGCCATGTAGAAGTTCCGCAGGTTGGGGTCTGACGTGCGCTGGGCCTCGGCCGGCCCCACTGTACCGACCAGTCCAGCGCACATTAGTAACGCCAAAGTGGCTTTTTTCATTGTGTTCACCTCGATCGAGGGCTCAATGTGCGGCCCTTAGCTCAGTTTAATCCTGTCAATTTGTCGATGTCAAGCAAGCTTTAGAGCCGCTCACCGACCTGTGCAGGCATCATTATCCTATTTCATTCAACCCGAGGGATCCGGAGATCAGACGGGCTGGCGGCCAAGCTTAGATAGCTGCCAAGGTCCAGCGTACCTCAAAATGATAAACTTGGCAGGCAATTTCGGGCTGGCCGGCGCGTTTGTCGGCGCCAGAATCATCGGGAGTAGCAAAGCCGTTGAGCACTTTAACAGCAACCACCCAGACCATGGCACTGGCCCTGGTAGCCGGCGAGGGCAAGCTGCCGGCTGTTCTTGCCAAGTCAGCCAGGGAGAAAGGATACCGCGTTGTCGCCCTGGCGCTCTCGCCTGATGCCCAGGCCAGGGTCGAGCCCCATTGCGAAAAGGTGTACCTGATCGCGCCCGGGCAGCTGGGACGCAATCTGAAAATTCTGCAGAGCGAGAGCCTGAACCAGATCGTCTTTGTTGGAAAGGTGCCGAAGTTGCAGCTGCTGCAGAACATCCACAAGCTTGACTGGATGGCGATCAAGGAGCTCAGCAAGCTGCCCAATTTTAATGACGACACGATTCAGTTCGCCATGGGCGATCTCGTCGAGGCCCACGGCATCAAGGTCTTGCGGCAGAGCGACTTTCTGCGCCATCTGTTCCCCGATTACGGCGTGCTCAGCAAACGGCAGCCCAGCGCCGGCGAGTACGCAGACATCGAGTTTGGCTTCAAGATCGCCAAGGAGATTGCTCGCCTGGACATAGGCCAGACGGTGATCGTCAAGGATCAGATGGTCCTGGCCATCGAGGCTATCGAAGGCACAGACCAGGCTATTCGCCGCGCCGTCCAGCTTGCGCGCGGGCCCGTTGTGGTGTGCAAGGTAGCAAAACCTAATCAAGATCAGCGGTTCGACATACCGACGGTGGGCATCACCACGCTCAATTCGATGCTCAGTCCCAAGCCGGGTGGCGTCCTGGCGGTCGAGGCGCGCGAGACGATGCTCGTCGACCAGGACGAGATGATTCAGTTTGCTGACAAGAACGAGATGTCGATAGTGTCGGTGTAGACGGGCGGGCGGGACGCTCAACTAATGGATGCGCTTGCAGCGCGCCAAAGCGGGCGAGACGCCCGCGCCCCCAGGGGCCACGCCCTCGCCCGCAGTGATGCCGGTGGGACGCCCGCGTTCGCAAGATCGCGCCCCGAAGAGTGACCCCACGCTCGCCCGGAGCAATGCCGGTGGGACGCGGGCGCTCCCAGGGTGACGCCAAGGGTGCCTCTAGAATCGGCGCGACCCGTATGGCTCGTACCAGCGCGGATTGGCGCCCGATGGGATAATGAAGGTCAGTTGTTCGTTCCTAAGGGGTTTGCATCGTGGGCCAGGCAGGCCGTAGCTCGCTGACAAGACTGTTTCCGCTGTTGATGGCGGGGCTCGTGCTTGCCTGCCAGCCAGGTGGAGCATTGCCCCCGTCGGCCGAGCGGCTGGGGTTGCAGGAAGCATCTGAGACTGTGGTGGCTCCGCCGGCCGATAGGGTTTTTACCGATGGCGCCGCGAGCAACGTCGAAATGCAGGCAGAGCCCGCGGATGCGGTTTCTGCCGAGCAGAACACCGAACAGGTGGAGACGAGTCTCAAGGCCACCGCCGTCGAGGAGCGCCCGGGGGCCAAAGAAACGAAGGCGATTGTGCACTACACCCTTTCCAACTGGTATTTCTACCGGTGGAAGCTCGAGCTGGCCGAGGTCGAGCTGCAAGAGGCGATCGTATACTGGCCGGGCTTCAAAGCAGCCCACCGCGATCTGTGCCTGGTGTCGCTGTTTCGTGGCAACTTCGGGCAGGCGCTGGCTGAGCTTATGATGACGGTGGGGCTGGGCGATCCGATTCCCTTCAACGAGCAGGAAAAATGGGAGCTCAACAAGCGCGCGCTGCAGTTGCACTACAAGCAAGGCGTTGAGAACGGGCGCCGTGGCTTGTGGAAAGACGCAGTAGCTGAGTTTCTCTGGTGTCTGACCTACGACCCCAACGATGCAGTTGTGCGCCGCTCCCTGGCTTTTGCCTATTCCAGCCTGGGCGAGTTCGACAAGGCCGAATGGCAGTACGAACGCACCGTACGCTTAGATCCGTCGGACGCCTTTGCCCGTGCGGATTTTGCTTTTCTGCTGTCCGACAAAGGGGACAAAAAACGGGCCATGTCTCAGCTGACCAAGGCAGTTAAGCTGGCTCCTTCAGCCGCTGCGCTGCACGTCGACCTGGGCTGGATGGCTGAGACAAGGGGCGATCTGGAGACGGCGGCCGAGGAGTTCCAGAAGGCGACCGAGCTGAGCCCTAAGCACGCCTGGCTATGGGCGCGCCTTGGCGGTATCCTGGAGCGGCAGGGCAAGACCGAGGAGGCCGCCCGTGCATACGAGAGCGCCGCCTCATTGGATCGGGAGCTGAACGATGCTAGGCAAGCTCTGGCAAGGCTCAGGGCGCAGACGAAAGGCACTCGCTAGCCGAAACACAGCAGCTTCAGCTTCGACGTCCAGTTCCAGATCTGCATGACGTAAGCAGGGTAAGCATCCGGTGAAGCTAACTGGAAGGGCGCCCGGTGCTGTGAAGAGCAGTTCTTGCCTTCGGGCGGGAGCTTCGATGAACCAGCTCAAGCGCCATAAATCGTTTAAGAAAGGCGCCAGGCGTACCCTATTTGCCGTTTTTCAGCCTGTAGACATCAAAGACAGCATTCGATTCCAGTTTTTGATAGTCAACCAGGGCATCAACAAACCAGCCTCTCTGGGCAAGAAATGGCCTGACAAATGAGTGCTCTATGAAGATCAGTCTGGGCCGGCGCGTTTGCAGATCTTGCCTGAGGTCCTGCACCACTTGCATTTCCTCCGCGGTCCAGTGGCGACGCATGTCGCTTTCCCTGGCTGTTGCTCTGGCATAGTCCAGCATCGGCACAATAAACAGGAACAGATAACGAGATCCGGGCCGGCGATTCAGCTCTATAAAGGCAGGATAAGCGTAGTCATCAGACACAGCTAAAAGAGCGACCGGATCGCCGGCAGCGCTATATCTGGCAATGTATTCACGACCAATTAGCCTCTGGCGGCCGACCGCGTTCCATCTTCGCGGCCAGGGGTCAATGAAAAGGAATGCCAGAAGAGCCGACAACACAGCAAATGCGCCGGCCTGCAGATAAGCATCAGACTTACCGGACGGCTTCCGGAACCGAGCAAAAACAAAGCCCAGGCATATTTTCAAATTCAGACAGACAAGCAGAAAACTTGCTGTAAAGGCAGGAATGCCATGGTAGAACCACATGGTGCGAGGATAGATGGCCTCAAGATAGCCAGCCCCAGTGAGAACTGCCAACGGAGCAATCAGTGAGCTTTTCTTGTGGAGCCAGGGGACAGGTAGAAGGGACAGGATAACCAGTGGCAAGAGCCCATATAAAAAGGATCCAACTACAACAATTTCCAGGGGCTTGCTGTAGGCAGAATAGCCAGCCACAACAATGGGCAACCAGCGCTCTTTGTAGGCAGAAAAGCCAACCGGGTTGCCCAGGGAAAACGCCAGCAAGAAAATGACTGCCAGGCTCAAGGCGCTCACAACCTCAGGCCTTGTTAATTGTCTGAGCTGCCGTGTAGCAAGGACAAAGTAGATCTCAAGACACAGCCACAGCAATGGGAAATACGGTTTGAGCCACAGCCCGATGGCAGCAAACGCACCAGCAATGAGAGCCTGTGTTGCATTGACCTCTTGACCCTGGTAGCGGAGCCATCTGACGAAGAAAAGCGGCAGCACGCAGACAACAAAGATGTGCTCCCTTTGCCCGAAATCCTCGGTCAGCATAAGATTGGCGCAAGCGAAGGCAAACAACAGTGGTCCGAAAAACTGATAGTCCCTGTTGGCAGTCCTCTTTGCCAGGATGCTTGCGGTCAGCATCGCAGAGATGACAACCAGCATCCAGACAATGACCTTCAGCACGGCAATCGCCGGCAGACGCGTGACAGCACTGACAAAAGCTGGAATTACGTTCAGGTAAAGGATTATCGGTAGATTGGTGTCAACAAAATCGACATAGGGAACCTCGCCCTCCAGGATGAGCTGTCCGCATTGCAAATACATGGCAACGTCCGGTGCCAGCTCCAGGGGTCGTGCAATCAGGCAGACCAACAGGGCGAAGAATGCGGCTGCTGTGAGAACTAGATAGGGTGTCATAACCAACGGGCCGCTTTCACATCTCCAAGATTGCCGGGCAATTTGGCTTTTCTTGCGTTCCTATCGCCGCTTTCCGCCGGGACGGCACGCCAACGAGAATGAGAACATCGCCAATTCTATGGCCTACATGCAAGATTTGCCTTTTGCTCCGGCTCGTCCAGACCGGGCGCGGTTAATCTGAACCAAGTCTGTGGCTCGTCTTAGAACACATGCTTGCCCTGGGGCTTCCTCCTGCAACATCGCTTAGTCCCGCCATGCAACCCGGTGCCAGAAAACGGCGTCGGGCCTCATTGAGAATAGCGGACACGTAGTTTCCCCAATGACGGGCCGGGCGCCTTCTCATACCATGATGGCGGGTCATCATGGCTAATTCCCGGCTTTGCTCCGGATTAAGGGTGAGAACAGGCAGGCGTGTCCGACAGTCTAGTCCAGCACTTGAAGAATGAAGCATCTGTCGTGGGACAGGTGATTCTCGATACGCCCGGAGCCATCTGGGATGAGCTGCGGCATGATTGGAACGCGGACCGGGGGAACCTGCTCAGGCGTGCCGGTACCTCAGCTGGCATAGGCGCCGGGCTGGGCGTGCTCCTGTCGCGGTCGCCGGTTCTGGGCGGTGCGGTGCTCGCCGCCGGCTCGCTCTATTACGGGCTGCGCGTGGCTTCCGGGATAGGGTCGGTAGTGGAGCGTGCCTGGGATGCCGATACGGAAAGCGAACGCAAGCTGCTCATTCAAGAGGCGGCTTACAAGGTCGGCAGGGAGGGCGCGATTACGCTTGAAACCATGCCTGCCTTCATGGCCGGCGGCGGAGCGGGCATCTGGGCAAGCAGGCATGTGGCCGCGCTCGACCGGCTCGCCTTCAAAGTCACGGAAGCAGCAGAGTTCCCGGCACGGCGCCTGGTGCCGGAAAGACTCTCATGGATCGGGCCGGGCACCGAACGCCTGCCCAAGACCTTGATGAAATCCGACGGCACACTGGATATTCTCAAGTTGAGCGAGATTCTGGCGTCGCGGCACCCCTGGAAGAACGTCGAGGTAATCCGGTCGGTGCGCCTTTCCGATATGAAGGCAAGCCGTGCCAGACCGGGCACTCCCATCGAAAGCGAGCTTGGCTTCCTCGACCGCCCCGGACATGTGGTTTTTCATTCGCATCCTCCAGCTAAGATCACCGCTGACGGCACCGTCGTGCCGGCTGCCCGCCCGAGCATCGGTGATCTGGCGGCAACCATGGATGTCGGCATCATTCAATCGGGCGAGCTGACGACGATATACAAGGGCGCCGCTCGCGAGTTCCGCGTTCCGGAAGCATCGTTCAGACCGACGTTGAAGTCGGTGGTTATCGATCGCAAAAACCAGGTGGCAGTTGAGCTCGGGGCGGAGTGGTCTGCAACGCTGGAGCAGTTCCGGCCCCAGGTGCCCAGACCGCTGGACTACAGTCAGACTGTGAAGGTTCTTTCCAACTGGGATAAAAGCTGGACAAGTATAGCCAACATCCCGACGGCTACCAGAACCGATCTTAGCCAGGCAATGATCGAGCTGTTGAAGCTTGGCGTGCATTGAGACCGTTGGTGAATTGATTGCCAGTGCGTGCCAGGGGTGATCCATGCGGTACACTGCGCCCATGAGATCGGCAACGATATCTGCATTGCCACAGGATGGGCGTGCCTGGAAATCGCCGTGTCGTGAAATAATACTGGCCGTCCGGGAGCGCGGGAGGAGACGGACGTGAAGGCACACACGAAGTATCTCTGGTTCGATACGAAGAAACGACGTGAGTATATTCGCATCACCGACGAGGTGGCCGAGTTTGTGGCCGAATCAGGCATCAAGGATGGATTTGCGCTGGTTTCAGCCATGCACATCACGGCCGGCATCTACATCAATGACTGGGAATCAGGTCTTATCAAGGACATCGATGAGTGGGTCGAGCGGCTGGCGCCGGTCAATCCCAACTACCATCATCACAAAACCGGTGAAGACAACGGCGACGCGCACCTCAAGCGGATGTTGATTCATCATCAAGTGGTCGTGCCGATTACCGATGGCAAGCTGGATCTGGGACCCTGGGAACAGATCTTCTATGCCGAGTTCGACGGGCAGCGCCGGAAGCGTGTAATCCTCAAGGCGCTGGGGATCTAGTGCTGCGTTCCGGCGGTGTCACGCGTCTTGCCGGCTGGAAGCCGGCGCTCCCAGGGTATGCGCTTCCGATATATGACCATAGCATTTCCCGCTTCTCAAGCGGGTTTTGTCAAAATGCCGTAAAATCTGCTCCCCATCTGCCGGCAGTGGTGCTAATGTATCCCCATGAGCGTCTCGTTGAGGCGCCGTGCAACCCGAGTGCGGGAGGGACATAGACATGAGCATAGCCAATCCGCGTTGGCAGGCAATTCAGACTGTCCAGAACAGGAGAGCCGTCAAGGGGCAGATTGAGTATGCGCAGACGCCGCTCGGCGAAGTCTTCGGTGCCAACGTTTTCAGCAGGACGGTCATGCGGACGCTGGTTCCGAAGAACGCCTACGTCGCCTTGACGCGCTGCCTCGACCGAGGCGAGCAGCTCGATCGATCGCTGGCGGACACTGTCGCCAACGCTATGAAGGACTGGGCCATCAGCCGCGGCGCCACGCACTTTACGCACTGGTTCCAGCCGATGACCGAGCTGACCGCGGAAAAGCACGACGCCTTCCTTTCCAAGACAGTCGAGGACGAGTGGATTCTCGAGTTCTCCGGCAGAAACCTCATCCAGGGGGAGCCAGACGCATCGAGCTTCCCTTCAGGAGGCATTCGATCGACCTTTGAGGCCAGGGGCTACACAGGCTGGGACCCCACCAGTCCAGCTTTCCTCATGGAGAGCACGAACGGCAAGACGCTCTGTATACCCACTATCTTCTGCTCCTTCAGCGGGCACGCGCTCGACAAGAAGACGCCGCTCCTGCGCTCGCTGGATGCGCTGAACAAGCAGGCCGTGCGGCTCCTCAGAGTTCTCGGATCAACCGAGGTCAAATATGTCACCTGCACCGTCGGTCCGGAGCAGGAGTACTTCCTCATCGACGAGGCGTTCTACGCGCTCAGACCCGACCTCATAAACGCCGGTCGTTGCCTGTTTGGCGCGCGACCGCCTAAGGGGCAGGAGATGGAGGACCACTACTGGGGGTCCATAAAAGAGCGCGTGCTGGCCTTCATGATGGATGCGGAAGCCGAGCTCTACAAGCTCGGCGTGCCCGTGAAGACCAGGCACAACGAGGTCGCTCCCGGACAGTTCGAGGTGGCGCCTGTGTTCGAGACGAGCAACGTGGCCACGGACCACAACATGCTCTTGATGGAGGTCTTCAGGAGAACAGCCCAGAAGCACGGCCTGCGCTGCCTGTTCCACGAGAAACCGTTCAGTGGTATCAATGGCAGTGGCAAGCACAACAACTGGTCCATCTCCGACGATCAGGGCAACAACCTGCTGGAGCCGGGTCACACTCCGCACGAGAACGAGCAGTTCCTGGTGATTTTGACCGCCATCATCCGGGCCATGAACAAGTGGGCCAAATTGTTGCGGGCCAGCATAGCCTTTGCCGGCAACGACCATCGCCTGGGCGCCAACGAAGCACCGCCGGCGATTATGAGCGTGTTTCTCGGCGACACCCTGACGGAGGTGGTGGAGGGGATCATCTCAGGCAAGCCGGGCAAGGGCAACAGAGCCGGAGCAGTCATCCAGCTCGGTGTCTCGGTCATGCCCGAGCTGCCTCGCGACACCTCCGACCGCAACCGTACCTCGCCGTTTGCCTTCACCGGCAACAAGTTCGAGTTCCGGGCAGTCGGGGCCAGCCAGTCTATAGCTTTCCCCAATACCGTCCTCAACACGATGGTGGCGGAGTCGCTGGATTACATGGCCACGCGCATCGAGGAGGCGCGCAGGGGCGGCAAGAACCCCGACGAAGCAGTGCAGGCGGTCGTCAAAGATGTGCTGTCAGAGAACCAGCGGGTCATCTTCAACGGGGACAACTACTCCGAGGAATGGCACAAGGAAGCGGAGCGCCGCGGCCTGCCCAACCTGCGCAACACGGTTGAGGCTTTGCCGGCTCTGGTCGAGGCCGAGGCCAAGGAGCTGTTCAGCAAGTACGGCGTGCTTAATGAGGAAGAGCTGGTCAGCCGCTACAACGTCATGCTGGAGAGCTACTGCAAGACTATCAATATTGAGGCGCAGCTGACGGTGAACATGGCCAGGACCATGATTCTTCCTGCTGTCCTGGAGTACCAGCGGCGCGTCGGCGAGGCCATAGTGGTAATGCATCAGGCTTTGCGCCAGGAAGAACGCCCGAACACCTCTGTTCACGATGCTCTGCTCAAGGACCTCTTCGAGAAGACGTCGAAGCTGAAGTTCGCCATCGATCAGCTCGACGCCATCATGAAGGACGGCGAGCATGAATCCGGCGACCTGCTGGGCCATGCAAGGTTTTACCGGGAGAAGGTGATTCCGGCGATGGATGCCGTACGGGCCATAGCGGACGACCTCGAGCTTGTCGTCGATGATGCGCTCTGGCCGCTGCCGAAATTCCGTGAAATGCTGTACATGCTGTAGATGAGGCAATTGAACTTTTTGGCCTGCCCGATCGTTTATGGATCGGGTACCTGTTCATACGCGGTTCGGAGGATATCCGCGCAGGCTCCGATGGGATAAACTTATGGCTCCGGGCTGTGCACGGGCGGCAACCGCACACCTCCCGGGATGAATCTGAGGAAACACATGGCCGTCAACATCGTCAGCCCCCGTTTACTGAGACACGCCAGCGAGCAGGCTGATCATAGATACACCATCATAGATGCGCGAAGGCGCAGCGAGTACGATGCCGGGCATGTCCCGGGCGCCGTCTGGACAGGGTGGGAGGACTGGTGCCGGCAGCCGCCGGACGGTTCGGCGCCAGTTCTGGACAAGCCGGGCTACTGGGGGGTGCTGGAAGATCACGGATGCGATCGCATTCGGCGCAAGCTGGGATCGCTGGGAATTACGCTTGCGGATCCTATATTGGTCTATGGCGACGGCAGATCTTCTGTCGGGCGCGATGGGCGAATCGCCTGGATGTTCCTTTACCTGGGAGCCCCGGAAGTGGCTCTTTTAGACGGCGGCTGGAGCGGCTGGCGGGAGTGCGGTGGGGCTGTCGATTGCTCCCAGCCTGTGCTGCAGCCGGCTATCCCAGCCGTCCGAGTTCAGCCTGCCAGGCGCGTCGACCTCAATGCCCTGCGCAGCCTTCATGCCGGTGGCGGGTTACCGTGCCTCGTCGACACCCGCACACCGCAGGAGTTCTGGGGCGAGTGTTACGAGTATATTCCGCGTCCCGGGCGCCTGCCGCGCTCGGTGCTGTTGAACTTCGACGACCTTTTCCAGGAGGATGGCAGCTATGTTCCGCCCGCGAAATACTTCTCGCTGCTCCCCGACGAGGTTGCAAGCGGGCAGCCATTCCTTGCTTATTGCGAGGTGGGAGTGCGCGCAGCTACGTTCGCCTTGCTGCATGAGGCGTACACCGGGGAGATAGTCGCCGTGTTCGACGGGTCGCTCATGGAGTGGTCTCTCGATCCGCAACTGCCCGTCCTATGCGGCTAGCTGAAAACAAGCAGCGGGCGCATTTCCATGCGCGCCAATGGCTTCGTACAGGAAGAAGCTGTTCCTGGCTATGCTAACAAGGAGCCGGCGGGGTGCGCCCCTCGACGGCAGAGCATTATCCGATATCGGATAAACGGCCCGGCCCGACCGCAAGCGACCGGCCACGCGGGCTTGCGCGGAAAGGCGGGCGAGGCAGGGTGTGTCCTCGGCGGCAGAGCATTATCCGATATCGGATAAACGGCCCGGCCCGGCCTCAAGCGACCGGCCCC
>DATNRD010000417.1:0-4684 GCA_036703665.1 Candidatus Obscuribacterales bacterium | reverse complement strand
CGATCGTATCGATGTCGAAACCGAAGGGATCGACCTCTGAGGTCGTCCTGGCTACGTAGTCTGGATACAGCTCTGCCAGTCCTCTCACGCTCACTCCTCCTCATCCCAGCCGGTAAACATGCTTTTGCGCTCGCGCAAAAGGGCGTTGAGATTGCGCTGGATGTCGTACTGAATCTCGCGCGCAATCCTGAGCACCAGCTTCCTGTCCGAGGCCTTTTCCGGTGGATAACCCAGGTCGATGGGCTTGTGAATGTTGATCAGCCACCGCACCGGCAAGGGCAGGAACATTGCTGGAAAAGGCAACCACGGGAAAGTGAGCGTCGTCGGCCAGAACGGCATCTTCATGAATTGTGCGATGGCCTTGACATTGCCGAAGTTGGGATAGATCTCGTCACCGCCCACGGTGGCTACGGGTATAAGAGGGGTCTGAGTGGAGATTGCCAGTTGCACGAAGCCGGGATGGAAATCGATCACCCGGTAGCGCTCGGCCCACGGTTTTCCTACCCCTCTTATCCCTTCCGGGTAGATGCCGACGAGCTCCTCGTTGACCAGCAGCTTCTGAGCATTCTCCAGGGTGGCGCGCACCTGTCCGGTGGCTTTGATCCAGTGGCCCACTCCGGGTAGCGTGAAGAACCAATCCGTCACCAGATAGCGAATTCGCCGGGGCGACGGATGTGAAAAGCACATGGCGATGGTGATCATCGCCCCATCGAGGGGCAACAAACCAGAGTGATTGCCAACCAGGATGGCAGGCCCGTCGCCCGGGATGTTGTCGATGCCTTTGACCTTGACCTTGAAGTACTCTTCAAAGAGGAAGCGGAAGAAGGGTTCTGATTTGGCGAAGGTCTCGAGGCTGTAGCCGAACTCGTCCTGCTCGCCGGCATAGCGGCTGTAGTAAGCAGGGCTCCTTCTGGCAAGCGCCTGCATCGGATCCAGCGGTTTCAACGCCTGAAGATTCGTCCAAATAGCCACAGCACACCTAAAATCCCCGGACCGAAAGAAACAAAGAGGATGACTCGCTTGACCAGCCAAGTCAAGAATTCCCATACCCTTTCCCTGAGCTCTTCCCGGCCCGGAGCCTGGGCCTCTTCCATCGTTGTTGCGTCAAAGTCCTGCATGCTCAGAGACCTCTGTGGAGTGCCGCATTCCTGCGAGCTACACAGTATAAGCAGCGCAAACCACGCTCCGGTGCTTCCGGCAGCTCCCCTTAAAGAAGATTTACTGGAGCGCCGGACTGCCAGTGGGGCGACGGCACAGATGGGATAATCTTTTGCGACTACAGCCCAGGAGAATGCCATGCAGCAAGACATCAACAAAATGATGCGGGATGCCCAGAAGTCCCTGCAGAAGATGCAGGAAGATATGGCAAAGGTGCAAGAAGAACTGGCGGCCACTACCGTAACCGGGTCGGCCGGCGGCGGCGCGGTGACGGTCACGTGCACGGGAACTTCCGAGTTCACCTCGGTCAAGCTCAAGCCGGAGGCCGTCGACGCTGAAGATATCGAGACGCTCGAGGATCTCATCCTGGCGGCAATCAAGGATGCTTCTCAGAAGGCACAGGCTCTGATGTCGGAGAAAACGGGCGGCATAGCGCGCGGTCTCAAGCTGCCGCCTGGTCTGGGCTTCTAAGCCCGCAATCAGGGCGTCGCGCATGTACTTCACCAGGCCCTTAGCCAAGCTGATCGAAGAATTCCAGAAATTCCCCGGAATCGGGCCCAAATCGGCTCAGCGCATGGCCTTTCATGTCCTCGAGATGAGCCAGGACTCGGTTGCCGAGTTCGCCTCTGCGGTGCTGGAGGCAAAGGAAAAGGTGAAGCACTGCTCGCACTGCTTCAACTTGTCTGCGCATGACCCGTGCGAAATCTGCACCAACGAAAAGCGGGACAAGCATACGATTTGCGTGGTCGCTGAAGCGAAGGATCTCATTGCCCTGGAGCGCACGCAGGAGTACAAGGGGCTGTATCACGTGCTGACCGGGTTGATTTCACCGCTGGAGGGCAAGGGACCGGAACAGCTGAGCATCCATCAGCTGGTCAACCGCGTCGCAACGGAGGGCGTCGGCGAGGTGATCCTGGCCATCAACCCGACAGTTGAAGGAGATGCCACCGTCCTTTACCTCAGTCACCTGCTCAAGCCGCTTGGCGCCAAGGTGAGCCGCATAGCCTTCGGTCTGCCGGTCGGGAGCGACCTGGAGTACGCGGATGATATGACGCTTTCCAAGGCACTAGAGGGCCGCAGGGAGATCTAGTCATGGACGATCTCTTGATCGCGCGCTGCCAGATGGGCATGTCGCTGGCGTTCCACATAATCTTCGCCTGCGCCGGCATTGCCATGCCACTGCTGATGGTGATCGCCGAATGGCTCTGGCTGCGCACCGGACAGGAAGTCTACCTGACTCTTGCCAGACGATGGGCGAAGGGCTCGGCGATCCTGTTCGCTGTGGGAGCGGTCTCGGGCACGGTCCTGTCGTTCGAGCTCGGCTTGCTGTGGCCGAAATTCATGGCTTTTGCCGGACCAATCATAGGCATGCCGTTCTCGCTGGAGGGCTTCGCCTTTTTCACCGAGGCCATCTTCCTGGGAATCTATCTCTACGGTTGGGAGCGCGTGCGCCCGGTCACGCACCTTGCTTCGGGTATCCTTGTTGCCGTCAGCGGCGCTTTTTCAGGGCTGTTCGTCGTCATTGCCAACGGCTGGATGAACACGCCGACCGGTTTCCGGCTCGTGAACGGTCAGGCCGTGGATGTCGATCCGGTCCAGGCGATGCTCAACCCGGCAGGTTTGCCGGAGACCCTGCACATGCTCATCGCCGCCTATAGCGCCACCGGATTCGTGGTGGCAGGCATCCACGCCTGGCTGCTGCTGCGCGATCGGACCAACTACTTCCACCGAAGGGCGTATGCGCTGGCCCTTGTGCTCGGCGGCTCGATGGCGCTGGCCCAGCCGTTGAGCGGTGACTTGCTCGGGCGTATGGTGGCGACATGGCAGCCGGTCAAGCTAGCCGCCATGGAGTCGCATTTCACCACGCAGCCGTGCGCGCCGCTCATCATCGGAGGCATTCCCGACGTCGACAGCCGGAGGACCAGCTGCGGCATTGAGATCCCCTGTGGCTTGAGCCTGCTGGCGTTTCACGACCCCAGCGCGGTGGTGCGCGGCTTGAGCGACTTTCCTCGAGGCGACTGGCCGAACGTGATGCTGGTGCATTTTGCCTTTCAGATCATGGTGCTGAGCGGATCGATCATGGCCGCGCTGGCGCTCTGGGGCGGGTTGATCTGGCTTAAGCGGCGCGCTTTGCCGGACTCGACCCTCTACCTGCGCTCAATCATGCTGGCGGCTCCTCTGGGGATCATCGCAACGGAGGCGGGCTGGATGGTAACCGAGGTCGGGAGGCAGCCCTGGGTCATTCATGGTGTTATGCGCAGGCACGAAGCGGTTACTCCGATGCCCGGGCTGGTGGTGCCCTTCCTGACGTTTACGGTCTTGTATCTGTTCCTGGCTGGTGTTGTGATCTGGCTCCTCTACAGGCAGATTGCGCACAGCCCGTACGTAAGCGGCTATAGCGCCGCCGATCAAGGACAGGTGAGCTGAGGTGCCCTCACTGGAGCTGATTCTGGCGCTTGCCATGCTGGTTTCGCTGACCTTCTATGTTCTCATGGGCGGGGCGGACTACGGTGGCGGCGTGTGGGATCTGCTGGCCACCGGACCCCGAGCTAAAGCGCAGCGGGAGCTCATTGCCGAGGCGATCGGCCCTATCTGGGAGGCGAACCACGTCTGGTTGATCCTCGTCATCGTTGTTCTGTTTACTGCTTTTCCTGCTGCTTTTGCATTGATCACGACCGTTCTACACATTCCGCTGACACTCATGCTCATCGGCATCGTCTTGCGCGGCTCGGCATTCACGTTCAGAACATACGACAGCAGGCAGGATGACGTGCAGCGGCGATGGGGCAGGGTGTTCTCGTCGGCCAGCCTCGTCACACCAATCCTTCTAGGGATCACGGTCGGCGCGATTTCGTCCGGCGACATACGTTCGCCCGCGCACGACTTCATGTCGGTGTTCGTCTGGCCCTGGCTTCAGCCGTTCCCCATCGCCGTCGGGCTTCTTGCCCTGGTTCTATTCGCCTTCCTTGCCGCCGTATATCTTACGCTCGACACGGCGGAAGACGCTCAGCTTCAGGACGACTTCCGAAGGCGGGCGCTTATCTCATGGGCCGTCGCGGCGATCGTTGCCGTGGCGGTGTTCTTCCTGGCCAGGACTGAGGCCCCCGATCTGTGGCACCATCTCCAGCAGTCATGGCACCTGCATGTAGCTGCTGCGGTACTGGCGGCGGCGGCGGTCTGGACCCTTTTTAAGCGATCCTACGGCATAGCCAGGGTCTGCGCCATCGGGCAGGTGACCTTCATCCTGTGGGGCTGGGCCGCCGCTCAATACCCGTATCTGGTAAGGCCGGATCTGACCATATTCAACGCCGCCGGACCGCACAGCACGCTGACCCTGCTGGTGATGGCGCTATGCGCCGGCGCGCTGCTGCTGTTCCCGTCGTTCTGGTACCTGCTCACCGTGTTCAAGACCAGGCACGCGGCGTCCGAGTCTGACACCAAATAAGGTGCCGGGTAGCAGGCGGGCTGATTGCCATCAGCGCCTACCAATAACTTCGGTACCGCGCACAGGAACCGGGATTGCGCA
>DATNRD010000416.1:0-4330 GCA_036703665.1 Candidatus Obscuribacterales bacterium | reverse complement strand
CCTGCCGCGCCATGCGAGACTCCGGCGGCGGGGCCATAGTCAACGTGGCCTCGTTCCTGGCCGTTCGCGGTGCCAAAGGCCTGCCCTCCAGCGCCTATTCGGCCGCCAAGGCAGGCTTGCTCGGACTGACGAAGGCTCTGGCCGTGGAGCTGGCGCCCTACCAGATTCGCGTCAATGCCGTTTTGCCGGCGGTGGTGCGCACGCCCATCCTCAATTATCTGGCGGACAGCGCGGAGGTGGAAAAGCTGCTCGAGCAATGGAAGAAAGTACATCCCCTGGGGCGTGTCGGGGAAGCCGAGGATGTAGCACGCGCGATTGTCTTTCTTGCCCGCCCGGAGAATAACTGGATTACCGGCGTCGAGCTGCCCGTGGATGGCGGGCGCGCCGCCTGGTGAGGGCTTGGCGAGCGCACTCCCTTGCACGCGAGTTGTGTTGCGGCTTGCCAGCTTTTCCTGGGAGCGCCGGCGCTCCCAGGGCAGGCAAAGTCGCTGTTTCAGTGCGCTGCGCACACTCAGCGGCGAGACGGCCCGCACGTCATTAGCTGCCTTCACCTGTAAGGCGCGGCAGGGCTCCGTTGCCGAAAAGTTCGCGAACGAGCTCTTCGGCTGCCGTATGGGGATCGACTTGCCGGCTTACCACTTGCGTGAGCAGCTCCTGCAAGTGGGGAGCCTTGTCCAGCGATTCCTTCACGTTGCTTCTGGCCATCTCCGCGACCAGCTCCTCGAGTTCCGCCTGTACCTTGGCTTTTCTCCGTTCTTCCAGAAGGCCTGTCTCGGCCAGATGCCGTTTGTGGGCCTGTATAGCCTGCCAGACCTCCTCGACACCGGCACCGGTTTCGGCCGTGGCGACCAGCACCGGCGGCTTCCACCTGCCTTCGAAGCTGACCAGCTCGAGGCTGCTCAAAATTTCCGTGGCGGTCTTGTTGGCTCCCGGCAAGTCTCCCTTGTTGACCACGAAGATGTCGCCGATTTCCATAATCCCTGACTTTATAGCTTGAATCTCGTCTCCGGAGCCGGGCATCAATACCAGCACTGTCGTGTCTGCGGTCTGAGCTATGGCCAGCTCAGACTGGCCGACTCCCACGGTCTCGATGATTACCACGTCATAACCGGAGGCATCCAGCATGCGCGCCGCGTCAAAGGTTGCCAGAGCGGTTCCCCCCGCATGACCGCGGTTGGCCATGGAGCGAATGAAGACGTTTTGATCCATGGTGTGCTCTTGCATGCGAATCCGGTCGCCTAGAATGGCGCCGCCTGTAAACGGGCTGGAGGGGTCGACGGCAAGAACTCCTACCCTGAGCCCGCTGCTGCGGATCTGAGCAATGAGCGCGTCCACCAGCGTTGATTTGCCCACGCCAGGCGAGCCGGTGACGCCTACGACGTGGGCTCTGCCGCTGTAGGGGAAGATTTTTCTGATCAGCCGGGAGGCTGCCGGCCCGCCATCCTCGACTATAGTGATGGCCCGCGCCAGGGCTCTGCGGTTGCCGGCCAGGACATCTTTAGAAATCGTTTCCAAGCTGGTTTCCAATGGGCGGGGCGTGATTGTTATGTTGACGGCTGCTTGATTGTAGCAAGGGCATGCATGGGGAACGCGGATCATATAGTCTTATTGCAGGCGCCCGCCCAGTGTTGCCGCCGGCCACCCGGGAACAAATCGCTAAGCGGGAAGTCGATTATCTTCGGTGGTCCTCTTACGGGAAGGTGCTATGTCTCGGGTATACGCTGCGCTCTTAGTTTCTCTGGGAATTCTGGCCGGTTCGCTTGCCCCTGCCTCTGCCGACCAGCTGGTCATCAAGGATGGCTTTGGTGAGGAGCTGAGCGTCAGGGACGGCTGGTTCGGCCGCAAGGATACGGTAATCAAAGACCGGTTGGGGAACAAGGTTGTCCGCAAGAAAGGCTGGTTCGGGTCGCGCCAGACCGAGGTCAACCTTCTGGGCAACCAGTTCAAAAAGAAGAAGGGATGGTTCGGCCGGTCCGACATCGAGGCTTCCACCATCCTGGGAGACAAGATAACGACCAGGAAAGGGCTTTTCGGCAACCGCACCACTACCGTTGACGTAAGCGGCGTTGCCTCAGCCATTCGCACGCTCTTCGCCAAGGAGGAGGCGCAGCCTTCGGCCAGCAATCAGGCCTCTGGGCTGGACACCAGTCTTCCTCCTGAGCTTAAGAATTCCCCGGACGAGCAGAGGGTGCCGCGCCCGACGTACAGCGGCCCCTGAATGGACCCTTAGTGCTGGCGTCCCTTCAGGCGGCCGAGCCAGCCTGTGCTGTGCTGCCCTGTTTCCTTCGTGCCGGGGGGGTAAGCCTGCGTATCGGAGCCGCTGTCCGACCGGCGCACCTGACGGGCGGCATTCTCGGCCTCGGTGAGCATGACCGCGAGCAAATCCCTTTCCGATTGACATGTCTTGAGCTGGTGCTGGAGGTCGGATATGACCGACTTCAAGTCCTCGACCTCCTGGGTCTTGGACTCGAGCACCCCGGCCATGCGCGTGAGCTCTTGATGGAGGTGCTTGTTCTCCCTGCTCTTGTCGGAAAGAAGGGCGCCCTGGTTGGCCAGCTCGGCCTTCAGGTCCTCGGCGTCTCTGGCCACCCGCTCCAGCTCCCGGACCTGGGCGCTCAACATGATCGTACGCTCCTGAGCCTGCAGGAGCGCGTCCTGGAGCTCTAAGAGCTTCTCAATTAAGGAGTTGAGATCCCATTGCCGGCCGGTTACCGGATTGATCGTCGGGTTTGTTTCTACCATTGGCTCTGAGGCCTTGTTATCCCGCCACTCCAACCTCTAATATTCCCAGGCGGGTGTGCATCCAATCCAGACTAGCAGAATTTCAAAATAAGGGCCCTGTTTCGTTTGATGAGCCAATGACAACCCTGGCGCTTAGAGGGGGAGAGATCGTAACCCCGCTCGAGGAGCGGTTCACCACGCTCTGGTTGCGCGGCTCCGTCATTGGTGGATTGGGCGATCGTAATCCGGACGGGACTTCCGGGCATACAACCCTGGATGTGAGTGGATGCTATGTCACTCCCGGCCTATTTGATCTGCAAGTCAACGGCAGCGCTAAATGCAATTTATGGGCTGATCCTCAGCCTTCCGAGCTGGCTGCGCTGCGGGCGGATCTTGCAAAGCAGGGAGTGACAAGCTTTTTGCCTACTCTTATTACCGACGAGATCGGGCACCTGAAGAAGAACCTCGCCTTCCTGGCCGAGCATGGCGCCGGCAGCGAGCAGCTGGACGCCGGAAGGCAGATAAAAGGAGCTCGCATGCCGGGCGTACACCTGGAAGGTCCCTGCCTGTCGCCGGAACGCCCGGGGGTCCACCCCCGCCAGTGGCTCCAGCCGCTGACAAAGACGCTCATGGAGGAGCTCGCTACCAGCTATGTCGCGCTGGTTACGCTTGCCCCCGAGCTGGAAGGCGACGGGAGCAGCGTGGAATTCCTGGTGGGGCGGGGCATTCGGGTCTCGCTAGGGCACTCGAACGCTACCTACCAGGAGGCCGAGCTGGCTTTCGACCGCGGCGTGCGCCTGATGACACACGCCTTTAACGCCTTGCCGCCGTTGCATCACCGGCAGCCCGGTGCTGTCGCGGCTGCCTTCCGCAACTGCCTGGTCTCGGCCTGCGTCATCTGCGACGGCCTGCACGTGGACCCCAACATGGTCCGCATTCTCATCCGTTACAAGGGGGTGCCGCAGGTAATCCTGGTAAGCGATGCGGCACACGTGGGGACCAGCCAGGGCGGGCTGGTGGGCTCGTCCATCACGCTTGCCGAGGCTGTCCGCAATGTGGTCGGCTGGGGCATCGTGGGCTTTGCCGATGCGGTACGTATGGCCAGCTGGAACCCGGCATCAGTCATGGGTTACCAGGACAAGATCGGGCACCTCGCCCCGGGCAAGTGTGCCGACGTTGTTGTCTGGGACCGGCAGACGCTGGAAGTCAAGCATGTGATCCTGGCCGGCAAGCTGCTTTTCTGAAAGGGCGGCGGCGCACCTCTACGACACGCCGGCCAGCAGTTCATCGAGGACGAGCTGGCCGGCGCCAATCAGTCCGGCTGTAATTCCGAGCGAGGCAGGGCGAACCGAGAGCTTTTCGCCGACGCGGGGCAGCGTGCGGTCGACAAGCAGCTCGTGGATAAGGTCGTAGTCGACGAACTTGCTCATGCCGCCCGAGATCAAAAAGCAATCAGGATCAAGTGTGTGGGCAAGCGTGGCAAGGCCGCTGCAGACGTGCTCGTGCCAGGTGTTGACGATGCGCCGGGCGATAATGTCGCCTTCGGCGGCGGCATCAAACACAGCCTCGGTGGTAACCTCCTCCGGCGTAAGAGATGCGAGATTAGACT
>DATNRD010000415.1:0-12840 GCA_036703665.1 Candidatus Obscuribacterales bacterium | reverse complement strand
TTTGGGCGCTCAGGATAGGGGCTTGCAACGCGAGATCCTTCGCGTTTGGGCGCTCAGGATAGCCGCTTGCAACGCGAGATCCTTCGCGTTGCGGCCGCTCAGGATAGCCGCTTGCAACGCGGCTACTTGACGGGCACGCGTCCGAGCTTGACGGCCGCCTCCAGCTGAGGCAGCGCCCTGCGGTAGCCGTACTGCACCATCTCCAGGCACTTGCCCTCGGAGATGCCGAAGGTCAGGCAGGCCACGTTGGGCATGCCGGTCTTGATCACCAGGTGGTTCTTGGGGTCGGGATAGTACCACTCGACCAGCCGGTAGGCGAGCACCTCGACCATGTGGAAGAAGAGATCCACAGGCGAGAGCCACTCCGAAGGAAGGCTGCGAGCAATCCCGAGCTTGCTGATGATGGCCGGTCCCTTGCAGAACTCCCCGGGGGCGGGGTGATGAACGCCGCCGTCCACGAGGATGCCCTCGCTGGTCCTGCCGCGCCAGCTATCAACGACCGTTCGCACGGTGCTGGCCAGGTCCTTCTGCCCGTACCACACGGGGCGCATGACGCCAGGGACGGAGCAGGAGGCGGCCAGAGCAGTGGGCAGATCGTACCGGCAGCCCTCGAAGACGACGGGCTTGCCATTCAGGACGTTGAAGGCCAGGATGCGCAGATCGCGCCGCGGCTTGAGCTCATAGCGCCTGCAGATGTCCTCGAACATCTGCTTCAGGTTGATGCCGCCCCGCAGCATGTCGCGAACCCGCACGCCCCGCGCTCCCCGGTTGGGGCTGAGCCTGACGAGCTCCTTCAGGAAGATGCCCGTGATCTCGTCGGGCTTGTAGCCGTTGGTGTAGAGAGCCGCCACCGCCGAGCCGATCGAAACGCCGGTCACTTTGCCGGTGTTCACGTGCTGCTCCTCGATGGCTTTGAGGAATCCGATGTGACCGAATCCCTTGATTCCGCCGCCGCCGAGCACCAGCTCGATGCGCGGTGCGGCGGAGGTGGTTCGAGCATTGCCTTGGGCCATTTCGGGCCCTCCAGTCGGGCTCTGGTCCAAACCAGAGGAACCGGTAAGTGGTTGCCGGAGGAGGCAACCGTCAGGCAGGCCGAAGCAGCGCCGCATGAGGATTGAGGCAGCCCGCCTGAGGCGGGTGTCTCTGGCGGCGCGTTCGCTCAGGCGCAGGGGGTGCGCGCCTGCCAGTTGGAAGTTCCAGAGTTGGACGGACGGATGGACCGGCGTTATGGCCGGACTAAAGATCTTGGTTGGTGCGCCCCTTTGCATGACGTACAGCGAGGCAACGGCGGGCGACGGAGCGCTTAACTCTTAAGCCGCCCGCGCTCCCAGGGGGCGTCTGCCAATCCGTCGCGAAGTGGACGGGCAGGAGACTTGCGCGGCTCCCGGGTGAAACCGCAGGCTTACCTGGCAGTCCATCCCCCGTCGACAGGCAGCGACACGCCGGTCACGTTGGCAGCCGCCTCGCTGCACAGGAACACGGTGATGGCGCCGAGCTGATCGATCTCCACGAAACGCTTGGAAGGCTGCTTCTCCTCGAGGAGCTTGACGGCAGCCTCATCCGTGGTGATGTTGTCGCGCTTGGCCAGCGCGTCGATCTGCGCCTCCACCAGTGGTGTGCGCACCCAACCCGGGCAGATGGCGTTGCAGGTGATGTTGCTCTCGGCCGTCTCCAGCGCCACGACTTTGGTCAAGCCAATCAAGCCGTGCTTGGCCGCCACATAAGCCGCCTTGTGTACGGATGCCACCAGACCGTGCACGGAGGCGACGTTGATGATGCGCCCCCAGTTGCGCGCGCGCATCTTGGGAAGCGCCAGGCGGGTGGTGTGAAAGGCGGAGGTGAGGTTGATGGCGATGATGGAATTCCAGCGGTCGGGCGGGAACTGTTCGACCGGGGCGGTGAACTGGATTCCTGCGTTGTTGACCAGGATGTCCACGGAGCCCAGCTCGCGCTCGGTTGTGTCCACCAGGTCGGCAATCTGGGCTGGGTCGGTCATGTCGGCCGGGTGGTAGAGAACCTTGACGCCGGCTGCCGTCTCGAGAGCTGCTCGGTCCTGCTCAATTGCCTGACTGTCGCCGAGGCCGTTCAGCATTACCGAGCAACCCTGGGCCGCCAGAGCCCTGGCTATACCCTGTCCGATGCCGCTTGTGGAGCCGGTCACGATGGCGCATTTGCCTTTTAGCACTTGCTTTCTCCTGTAGTGCGGGTCCCGTCCAGGTCTCAATAACCCGGCAAGCAATGATACAGGACCCGTATTGCTGCGTTGTGGGACGGACTTGTTGTTGCCGCAGGGGCCAAGTCCGCATTGCTGCCGCGCCTGCCAGTAACTTGTGAGCGGGCGCCTGGGGCACGGGCGGGGCTAAACCCCGCCCGTATGATTGGGCCCGACTCGCGGGTGCGGGGCGGGCATGCTCACGCCGTCGACTTTCGCCGTTGCCGACTACAGCCGTCCCTGCTCGAGCGCCTGATCCAGAGAGGCGCAGGCTTTCTCGTAGCCGTCCTGAACCAACGCCAGGCACTTCCGCCGCGAGATGCCGAAGTTGAGGCCAGCCACATCGGGCAGCCCGATGTCGATCACCACGTGGGCGGCTGGGTCCACGTAGCGCCGGTTACCGGCCAGCGGCAGGTACATCTCCCGGAAGTGGAAGTAGAGGTCCAGCGGGAGCTGCCACTGGCTGGGCAGCTCGGTTGCCTGGCTGAACCTGCTGACGATAGCCTGCCCGCGGCAGAACTCCGTGGGGTTGTAGTGGTAGAGCGCGCCGTCGACCAGCAGCGCCCAGCCCCCGTTGTCGCCCGCATGCCAGATGGGACGGAAAACGCCAGGTACGGCACCGGAGGCGGCCAGCGCATGGGAGAGCTTGTAATTGCTTCCCTGGAAGACTACCGGGTGGTGACCCAGGCAGTCGTAGCTTACGATCCGCAGCCTCTCGTTGGGTGCAAGACCGTGCCTGGCGACGAGCTCCTCGTACGCCGGGCGCAGGTCGACGCAGCCGCCGATAAGGAAGCTCAACGGATCGGGAATGGTCACCGAACGAGCCAGCAGCGCCGGGTCCAGGCGGCGCCCCAGACGCTCGATGAAGACCTCCAGGAGGTCTTCGGTTGAAAAACCGTTGGTGTAGAGCGCGGCAACCAGCGAGCCGACCGACACACCGGTAATCTTGCCGATGTTTATGCCGTGCTCCTCGATTGCCTTCAGCAGCCCGATGTGCCCGAAGCCTTTGATGCCGCCGGCGCCGAGAACGAGCTCGACTGGCTCGCTGTGCTTAAGTTGTGGATGGGATTGACCAAGATACACCTTAATCTCCTTCTTGCTTGCATGGGAAGGGAAACGGAGGGGCGCGGCATGCCGCGCCCCTCCGCAGTGGCTCTGTCTGGTCAGAACCGCGTCGTGGAGGAGAAGTTGAAGTTGTCCACCTTCATTGCCGGTACGACAGCGGGGAACCCCTCCTCGCCGGCCGTGCGCAGCGAGGGACCGAGCGCCACAACGTTGTTCAGCATCTCGATGAGGCTGACGTTGAAGCGCAGGTTCTTGACGCCCTGCTTGATCTTGCCGCCCTCGACCAGGAACGTTCCGTCCCGTGTCATGCCGGTCACGATCTTCGTGGCGGGATCCACCTCGCGGACGTACCAGACCCGCGTCAGCAGAATGCCCCTGTCGGTGGCGGCAATCATCTCATCGATGCTTGTCGAGCCGCCTGCGATGACGATGTTGAGCGGGTACTCGCCCATGGCGCTCGGCTCCATGACGCCGTGTCCGGTCGGAGCGACGCCGAACTTGCCGGCGCTGCGCCGTCCGTAAACGAGGTTCTTTACCACGCCGTTTTCCACCAGGGTTATCACCTGGCGGGGCAGCCCCTCACCGTCGAACGGGGCGCCTGCCTGCAGCGCGTGGTAGACATCGTCGTGAATGGTCATGTTGCTCCCCAGCACCTTCTGCCCGACCTTGTTGAGGAAGCAGGAGAGCTGGTCGAGGTGGCTGGTGCCGGCGAAGTCGTACCAGAGGAAGACGAGCAGGTCCAGCACCGCCGACGGTTCCAGGATGACCGTGTACTTCCCGGGCTCAATCTCGCCCGGGTTGCGGCTGGCCAGAGCCTTCTCGGCTGCGCGCCTGGCCATCGCCTCGCTGTCGATCATCGCTGCCTGCGGGCTGTGGGCTTTGGCCCAGCCGGAGGAGTCGCGGGCGGTCATGGTGATGGAACACTCAGCCTCGCTCTCGCGGTGGAAGGCGAAGAGCCCTTCCGAGTTGCCGAGCGCCAGAACGTTTGCGCCCGAGCTGAAGGTGCCCGCTGCGCTGAGGTCGTGCGACCTGGCTACATCGATGATGGAAGCGATCCGCTCGGCGCGCTGGTCCGGGGACATTACGGCCGTCTTGCGATCGAACCGTGCCACGTTTCGCGCGCCATCGTCACCGGTTGGTTTGTGAAGCGGCAGCAGGTTCGGGTCCCGCTCCAGCAGTCTGGCGGCGCTGATGGCGTTGTCCACGAGCTGCCTGACAGCCTGTGCGGATGTCTGGTTGCCCGAGAGCCTGGCCTGCCTGCCGTCAACCAGCACGCGCACGGACACGGTCACCGCTGACGGTGCCTGGTTCTGCGTCATGCCGTTGTTGGCGAAGCGGGAGGTAGCAACATCCGAGGCCATGACATGCACCTCGGCTCCATCGGCCTTGCCCCTGGCGTGCGAGAGGGCGAGGTCGATGATTTTCTTTGCTTGTTTTTCCGTGATCATCGCCACCTCCTACCCGGCATGCGCCATGCCGACCTGGACGTCGCGGAAACGAGCCGGCGGTGCGCCGTGCCCTGTCCACATCGTCTGCATCGGTTGACCCTTGCCGCAGTTGGGAACGCCCCACTCGATGTAGTCCTGCCGGCCGCCCACGGCGTCGCAGGAGTTCCAGAACACTGGCGTGATGCCGCCGTAGCTGCAGTTCTTGAGCATGCGCCCGCGCTTGCCGTTTTTCACTTCCCAGCCGATCTCGGTGGAGAACTGAAAGTTGTAGCGCAGGTTGTCGATCGACCAGGACTTGTTGGTCTCCATGAGGATGCCGTCGTCCGTGCCGGCGATGATGTCTTCCAGGCTACCGGCGTCCCCCGGCACAAGCGAGATGTTGGTCATGCGGATAATCGGCACTCTCGCCCACGACTCGGCGCGCATGGCGCCGCCGGAACGAGGCAGACCAATGAGGTGCGCCGTGTCGCGCGAGCTGAGGTAGCCGCAGAACAAGCCATCCTTCACCAGGTAAACCCGTTGCGCCTGGACGCCCTCGTCATCGAAGCCGAAGGATCCCAGCGCACCGGAGGCGGTGGCGTCTGCGACCAGGTTGACGATTGGCGAGCCGTACTGAAGGCTGTGCAGCTTGTCCGGTGTCAGGAACGAGGCGCCGGCGAAGTTGATCTCCTGCCCCAGAGCGCGGTCCAGCTCGCTGGGGTGTCCGCAACTCTCGTGGATCTGCAGACCGAGCTGGGAAGACCCGAGAATGACGTCGGTGACCGTCTGCGGGCAAGGCGGGGCAGTCAGCAGCGCCACCGCCTCTTCGGCTATCCGCTGGGCGTTGCCGGGCAGGTCCCAGCGCACCACCATCTCCCAGCCGGCCAGCTCGTGCTGCCCTCCGGCGGAGTTCGGCCAGGAGCGCCGCTGGCGGTCACCTTCTGCGGTGGCATGGGCCACGATCCCGCAGCTCGAGCGGATGAACGTTTGCTGGATACGGCTGCCTTCGGAGGAGGCGAAGAATTTGCTCTCCTTGACGAAGGTCATGACGCCCTGAGCAAGGGTCACGCCCTTAACCGCCTTCATGATCCTGGCGGCTTCGAGCAGCACGCCGACCTTGGTCTCCAGGCTGACCGTAAAGGGGTCCAGCAAGTGCGGGGAGACCCAGTGGGCGTTGTAGACCGGTTCCGGTGCCAGCGTAACTGGCTTCTCCAGGCAGGCGGCGCTGGCTTTCGCCACGGCCACCGCGGTGCGGGCGGCCTTCTCGATTGCCCTTTTGGTGAGGTTCTGCGTCGAGGCAAAACCCCAGCCGCCGTTGCAAAGCACCCTTATGCCGAGGCCCTGGCTTTTTCCCAGGTTGATGCTTGCAACAGAAAGATCTTTGGTCTCGATTTCCTGCGAAACTTGATCGATGACACGAGCATCGGCGTAGCTGGCTCCTGAGCCTGTAGCGACGCTGATGGCGAATTCAGCAAGCTCTCGCACGTTTTTTCCTCTCCGGTTGTACCGGCTATGTATTAGAGCACGGAAGGGCGGCAGCCCGGCACTTGGAATGCCGGCCACCGCCCTCCTCCCGCTCATTTGTCGCTGGTTGCGACCCTTAGCTGCCGGGACCCTGGGTGGGGTCCGTGCGGTGCGCGCGCAAAGATCCGTCGGCATCGTGGGCGGGAATGAACCCACCCGGTACGAAGCTGTTGCGCGAAGGGCCGGCCGGTAGGCTCCGCTCAGCTGTTCTTCTTCTTGCGGAACAAGCCCGCAATCAGGCTGCCGACAGCCTTGAACGGGACAAAGACCCAGTCCACGAGCTCGGCCACATTGGCCAGACCCTGACCGAGCCAGCGCACCACCGGTCCCAGGACCTTCTGGAGCAGCTTCACCCGGTCATAGATGAGGCCGGCGGCGATGATGCCGAGGATTGCTCCGAACTTTTGCAGCTCGGTGACGTGCACGTGCAGGAAGTGCTCCGCCAGCAGCTGGAAGCCGACGTAGCCCACCAGCAGGTAGGCGATCTGCTTGAGGACGGGGAGCTTCTCCATGAGCTTGACGAAAAAGCCGGCCACGAATCGCAGCGCGGCGATGCCGAGGAAGACGCCGGTGAACACGACCCAGAGCTTGGGGCTCATGGCCACGGCGGCGATCACGCTGTCGATGGAGAAGGCCAGGTCGGCCAGCTCCACGGCCACGACCGTACCCCAGAAGCCAGCTTGCTTTGCCTTGTGCTCGCCCTGCCCCTCGCCTTCCTCGGGCAGACCCAGGTGCTTGCACATGACGTAAATCAAGTAGCTGGCACCGATGATCTTGACCCAGGGGTTGGCAATGAGGGCGGCGACGAAGAACAACATCAGCCCGCGGAAGACGTAGGCGCCGATCAGTCCGGCTCGCAGCGCCCACACCTTCTGTTTGCCGGGCAGGTGAGAAACCATGGCGGCGATGACCATCGCGTTGTCCACCGACAGCAAGGCCTCCATGATGATGAGAGAAACAATCACGGGCAGTGCGGCGATGAGTTCGCTCACGTGGGTTACCTTTCTGCTTGCGCGCAGAAAGCGCCCGGCACGCGAAGTGCCGGGCGTTGCGCAGGCGTCCTGAGGCGCGCAGGCCCAGGAACGCGGCAGTGCCGACTGGCTCGCGCTTGGCGCGCCAGCGACACGGGAATGGCACAAATCCCCTGCCCTGCACCAGTGCAGGTTCGGGCGACTAGAGAAGCTGACTATGAGTTGCTTGGTCTTGCGAAAGGAAGGAACTTGAGCGAAAAAGAAAAAGACAAGTCGACCCTATGAGTCGCGCGCGCCAAAAATCAAGGCTGACGGCCTCTGTTGATTTAGGCGCAGGCGCCACAACCGGTGCCGGGTTGGGGCGCCTGGGAAGCCGCCCGCGGGCGCGTTTCCATGCGCCCCTGCCAGATTTTCCTCGGCGATCTCTTGATAAAAGCTACTTCAGCAAGGCTGCTAACAGTTAGCGCGGCGAATGCATCGTCCTGAGAGCGTCCGGAAGCGGCCATGAACACACGTGTTCACGGACTCCTTCGGTGGGCGCTGGCATACTTCGACGTGACTGTTAGCCTAAAACGTCTGCTGCCCTGGAAGCGACGGTTTCCAGCCGACAAGATGCCTGCGCTCCCGGAAAAAAGGAGCAAACTCAAGCACCATTCGTGTCTGACTGAACTGCACTGGTGCTCGAGCGCCAGCAGTGAACGCGAAGGGCTTGAGACTAGTGCTCGTTGTCCTCGATGTCGGGGATCTGGTCGAGCAGATCCTGGCTGATCGTATGCGAACGCCAGTAACGAACTTCGTCTTCAGGATTGTCGAAGTTCGGTATGTCATCCAGGGACTCGATTTCTTGGATGTGCGTGTTGGGTAGCTTTTTATGCTTAAGCAGCTCCGTCACCCGGGCTTTGTTCAAAGTCTGCTTCATTGTCATCCCTCCCTGGTCGATGCCCACAAGATATCAGAACAATGATCGGACGCTCTGAGCGGGGACGGCGCGTTTTAATTCCGCGTCCCGCACGCGGCCTGACAGGTGATGATCCTGACGATGTGCTGCTCCTCCCCTAAGATAACACATCGCTCGCCGGCGGCCACGGAACACCTGGCTTGCACATGAATGACAGCGAGGCAAGAGCGGCGAGGAGCCGTTCGCTGCCGAGCGTCTTGACGCGCGGAGGAGCTGCCGCAGGCAGCGACGGAGCGCTTAGCTTGCACATGACGCACAGCGAGCCAACGGCGCCGAGGAGGCGTCGGCCGGCGAGCGTCTTATCGCGCGGAGGAGCCGCTGCAAGGCGACGGAGCGCTTATAACTAATACGCCCGCGCGAACACCGCTCGTTTTGCCGTCTGCGCGCTGCAGCGCACGCACTGGCCCTCGACTGGCTCCCAGTCGAAGGGAATAACGCGGATAGTTGCCTTCGTTTCGTCTTTGATTGAGCCCTCGCAATCGGCGGACCCGCACCACGCCGACTCGATGAAGCCGTTGCGCTCGTCCAGCGACGACTTGAACTCAGCGTAGTCGGAGATCTGGCGCGTGTTTTCCTTCCTGAAGGCAAGTGCCCGGTCATAGATTCCTTTTTGCACGGCGGCAAGCAAGCCGGAAAGTTCGTTCACCAGACCAGCCTGGCTCACATTGCGGATTTTCTCGCCGGTATCGCGTCTGGCTACCTCGACGACGTTGTTGGCCACATCGCGCGGGCCGACGTTGAGGCGCACCGGAACGCCCTTTTGTTCCCAGTGGTTGAATTTCCACCCCGGCGTGTAGTTCTCGCGATCGTCGAAGTGCACGCGGATGTCCGGTTTGAGCCCTTCCGCGATCTGGCGGCAGCGCTCCATGACGACACTCTTTTCGTCGTCGGTCTTGTAAATCGGCACCACCACGACCTGAATGGGAGCCAGCTTGGGGGGCAGCACGAGCCCCTTGTCGTCTCCGTGGCCCATGACGATGGCGCCGATAAGACGCGTCGACACGCCCCAGCTTGTTTGCCACACGTACTCCAGCTCGCCGGAGGCGGTCTGGTAGCGGATGTCGAAGGCGCGAGAGAAGTTCTGCCCGAGGAAGTGCGAAGTTCCAGCCTGCAACGCTTTTCCATCACGCATCATGGCTTCGATGGAATAGGTCCTTACCGCCCCTGCGAAGCGCTCCCGCTCGGTTTTTTCTCCGGTCAAGACCGGCAACGCCAGCCAGTTCTCAGCGAGATCCTTGTAAACGGCGAGCATCTTGCGCGCCTCTTCCTCCGCCTCGTCGGCGGTGGCATGGGCGGTGTGACCCTCCTGCCAGAGGAACTCGGTGGTGCGCAGGAACAGGCGCGTCCTCATCTCCCAGCGCACGACGTTGGCCCACTGGTTGATGAGGATCGGCAGATCTCTCCAGGATTGCACCCACTTGGAAAACATGTAGTTGATGATCGTTTCCGAGGTGGGCCGGACTATAAGCGGCTCCTCCAGCTCCTTGCCGCCGCCGTGCGTGACTACCGCGCATTCGGGCGCGAATCCCTCGACGTGTTGCTCCTCTTTCTTGAGGAACGACTCCGGTATGAACATCGGGAAATAGGCATTCTGGTGCCCGGTGTCTTTGATCATCCGGTCCAGCGCTTGCTGTATGTTTTCCCAGAGGCTGTATCCGTAGGGACGGATGACCATGCAGCCTTTGACCGGCGAGTAGTCGGCCATCTCCGTTTGCAGGATGGTGTCGGTGTACCATCGCGCGCGTTCGGCCTCTTTGCCTTTTTCCTCTTCCATAGCGGCTGCCTGAACCTCTTGTGTGTCCTTCACTTCCATGTGATGAGCCTCCGGCGTCTCACGAACTCCAGCTGCGTAGCGGCGGGGTCTACCCGCGTCTTGTGCGACAGAAGCCCAAGTATAGCCGAGTCAGGGCGCTCCCGCACGCATCCAGCCGCCGGCCGGGTCCGTGTTGCCGCCCATGGGCCGGTAGTGTGCGTTAAGGGAGCTTGATGTCAATCTCAGAACCGGCACGGAACAGGGATCCCGGACAACGGGCCCTTGTCATCCAGGCGCTCTGGTGGCGCGGGTGGTGGCATAAATATTTTGTGAACCTGTCGCCTGCAAGAATCCCGCAAACGCTTATGTGGAGCCAAAAAGGAGCGTGTAAATCGATTTTAAGTGCAGCGATAGTTGCGCTAGCGGCCCGGCTGATCGCGCGTTATTTTAAGGATGTCTTAATGCCCATGGGCTCTGGCTTTTGCCCATCCGGCTCTCTGCCAGGCGGTGGAAAATTCCTGGCAAAAAGGGGCATGCGCCTGCTGCTACAAGCCTTACGACGGCAGCGCACAAACGGCTCTATGCCTGGAACGAGGGCGAGGCTACGTAAAGAACATGTATGCGAAAAGGACCGGCGTGTTGCCGTGGTATGGCCGAACTATCTAGGTTATGGGCACTGCTTTCTTTCCTCCCTCACATGCAAGGAACCCGCTCGAACTCCTCAAACCCATCTATTGCCCGGCTTTTGTATTCTTTCGCGTTACGTCTTAGCGGACGGCGGCAATTACCGGCGGCGAGAGCGATGCCGGGCCTTGCCCAACCGGAAGGCTTGAGATTTCCCTGCCTGTCTGCAATTGCGCCGGACCTGGTGATGCCACCGGGCCGCGGCAGTGACCGGCTGCACGAACTGAACTGGAAAAGCTATGGAGGCTGACATGCCCGACAAGACCTTCGAGGTAGATATCCTCGGTTACCAGAGCAGCGAGAAGTGCCTGGTTTCCATCACCACGCCTGACGGAGGCTGCTGCGCGAAGTGCAGAAAGCCGGCACCGTTCCTGGTGTTCGACATCTGCCCTCGCTGCGCCGTGGCCAACGGCTTGAATCCACTGCGGGCCGTGGTCGCCCCGCCTCCCGCCGACGAAAAGTAAGCGCGGTTCCACCGTACGTCAACTTTCGACCGGTAGAGCAGCTCCAGCTGCTCTACATGAATCACAAAGGAGAAATCCGTGAGTGAACACGTACGCAATTTATCCGGCAGCGAGCTTCAGCGCCTGGTCGCTGAGTCCGACCTGCCGGTCGTGGCTGACTTCTGGGCGCCCTGGTGCCCGCCCTGCCGCAGGCTCGGCCCGACTATCGAGCAGCTCGCTCGGGAGTTCGACGGCCGGGTCGTCGTGGTCAAGGTGAACATCGAGGACGACTCGTCTGCGGCGGGCAGCTTCGACATCCGGAGCATTCCGGCGCTGCTGTTCTTCCGTGACGGCAAGCTGGTTGAGAGGCGCAGCGGTGCTGCCTCGCACGGCGAGCTCAAGGAGGCCGTCGAGCGGTTGCTGGAGACGCGCCCGGTAGCGCGCTGAGTGAAGCCCGACCCGGGACCCCTACTTGAGGGTCTGCGGGTCGGGGAGGCTCCCGGTCGGGCGTTCTTTACAACGGCGCCCGACCGGGTTTTCAAAAAGGCGCGCACTACGAGATCATATAGAAAGACTTCGGGGTTCCGTCACCTGTGCTGGCCGAAACGTTGCGGGGCGTCCGTAGGTGTTCGGTGCTGAGCATTCCCCGCCTGTCATTCTGAGGAGCCCCCGCGGGGGCGACGAAGAATCTCTCACAGCAGCGCCTGTAGGTCAGAGATTCCTCGCCTCGCCTTGCTCGGCTTCCATGACATTGCGGAGACGTCCTTGAGTGAATCCTTACGGGCTCCCGCCGGTGACGTGCGGACCAGCTCGGCCGGGCGGGCCCGGCTGGCGGTGTCACTCAAAGCCAGGCTACTTGGCTATACTAAGAGCAAGTCCGTACCGACAACATTTCCGGGTCGCCTGATGCAACTGGCCGGCGAGCTTTCCAAAATCAGCCTTCCCAGCCTTATCCAGCTTGTCCGGAATGGCGGGCTCACCGGCGAGATCTCGCTTGCCCAGGGGGCGAAGACCGCCACGATCTTCGTTGAAAAAGGGCGAATTGCCCATGTAGAGTCGGACGCTGGCAGCGGACGCGAGGCCTTTCTCGACCTTTTCCTCTGGCTTTCCGGTACGTTCTCGTTCACCGAAGGCAAGCTCGGCGACATCCCCAGGACGATTCCGGCAGACGAGTCGATGGACCGGTTGCTGCGCGACGGGGTGGCGTACCTGGAGCAGAAGAAATACCTGGACCAGCTGCGCATCAACGGGCAGACGGTGCTCAAACCCACTGCCGCGGCCCGACAGGCGCGGGCCGTGCCGCTGCTCGATCGCATAGACGGCCGCAAGACCCTGGCCGAGGCGCTGGCCGATGCCAGGATGTCGCGCCGTGAGTACGTTCAGGCTGTTTACCGGCTTCTTTCCGACGGGCTGGCCGTGGTTGCCGAGCCGGAGCCGGCCGACGAGGGCGACAGGGTCAACCTGCCTGGATGGGTGGTGGCGCGCCTCAAGCAAGACAACCCGGACCTCTCCCAGGCAATCATCAACATGGTTATCTGGGTGGATCGTGTCAAGTGCTGGATGTATCAGGCGGATGCCGACCTGGCGGGCATCATCGAAAAGCTCGATCCATCCGCCCCCGGACTGACGGAGCCGCTCCCGGAGCCGCAGGAGGCTGCCGGGCAGAGCGCGCCGGAGCCAGCAGCGCCGCCAGTTCAGCCGGAGGCACGGCCGGTCGGGCGGCCGGCACGACCCCAGGCGGGGCCGGTAGCCAGCGTCGGGCAGTCTGAAACTCCTCCACGGGCACGACCGGCAGGACCGATT